>JALVTH010000015.1:0-10552 GCA_027036015.1 Campylobacteraceae bacterium | reverse complement strand
ACTTACTTCTTCTATAAAAGAGTTAACCAAAGCTACTCAAGAATTAGCACTAAACAAAGATGCACTTGAAGCAACCAAACTTTTGAGTGAAAATATAAACGAGTTTAATGAGAGTGCGAAAAACTTATTGATTTTACTACAAAGTTTTGATGAAGGTTTAGATAGTGCGCTCAAAAAAATAGATAGAGAGCTTGCTACTTCAGTATATCATATCAAAGAGCTTGTAGAAACGATAAAAGAGATAAAGTAAAATGTTTAAGCAAAACGAAGATAGAAGCAACTTTTGGATATCTTATGCTGATTTGATGGCAGGCTTGCTTTTTGTTTTTATTTTATTGCTTGGGGCAATTGTTACAAAATCGATTTTGCTCCAGCAAGATTTAGCTAAGAAAAAAGAAGCGCTTCTTCAAACAAAAAAGCATCTTAAATTAAAAGAGCAAGGTATGATGCAACTTGCAAAGACCGTAAATGAACAAAGCAAAAAAATAAAACTGCAAGAAGATGAAATTAAAGAGTTAAAGCATCTCCTTTGGCAGCGTATGAAAGAGCTTCACAAAAAAGAGCAAGATTTAAACAAAACAAAAGAGGTTTTAGTGATAACTCAAAAAGAGTTAGAGTTAAAAAAAGATGAAATAAAGCGATTAAATGAACTCTTATTAGCAAGAAATAGTAAAATTGATTTTTTAAATAAGAAAATTGTTCTATTGCAAAATCTGTTAAACGAAACCAATACAACACTTTTGCAAAAAGAAGAGTTGCTTAAAAAAATGCAAAACAAAGTTTTGGTGCTTTCAAAAGAGTTGAGTAAAAAAGAAGATGAATTACATTTAAGTAGTCAGAAACTCTTGGCTTTAACTCAAGCTTTAGATAAAAAAAGAAGCAGTTATGAAAATTTAATTAAAAAACTGCAAGCTAAAAAAGCAAAAATTAAGCGCTTAACTGGAATTAGACTAAAAGCTGTAGAAGAACTTAAAAAGAGCTTTGGCAAATCTATTAAACTTGCAAATGATGGCTCTATAATGTTAAATTCAAAGATACTTTTTGATAAAGGAAGTGCCAAATTAAAAGATGAAGCAAAAAAGGAGTTACGAGAGCTTTTTACAAAATATATTGAAGTTTTAATGAATAATAAAGCTTTGGCTCCATATATTGATAAAATTATTATAGAAGGGCACACTGATAGTGATGGAGGCTATTTGTATAATTTAAAACTCTCTCAAGAGCGAGCTTTAAGTGTAATGCGCTATCTTTTAACCTTGCCAATTGCAAAAAAGTATGATTTGCAAAAACTGCTTGTAGCAAGCGGGCGATCTTTTGTTGATAAGATAATAAAAAATGGGAAAGAGGATAAAGAGGCTTCAAGAAGAATTGAATTTAAATTTCGTTTAAAAAATCAAGATGCTATGATGGAGATTGAAAGAATATTAGATGAAAATAGCTCACTTTAAACCAAGCAATTTAGAAAAACTCAATCGCCATTTAGCCTATAGCGTAAAAGAAGCAAAAAAAAGAGTTCCTTTTTATAAAAAAATATTAAACTTTTTAAGAAGCATTTTAAAAAAAGATTAATTTTATGTAGTGTCCCAAAAAATGTCCCTTTAAATGACCCAAAAAAATTAAAAGATAGGGAGGAGGTGGGTATTGGGAAGTATTATAAACTACTTTTCATAGGTTTTTACTCTATTATACCAACCCTTTCTAAAGCGCCATAATCTTCTTTGAGGCGGTGCAACTTTAATGAGTCTATCAAGAATATATCGAGCACTATTTGCAAATGCTTTATATTTATTTGGTTCTTTGCTATCCATATGCTTTAAAACCTGAAAAAGTCCCCAGCCTTTACCTTGGTAGCGCTCACTCTCAAGTACTCCATCACCTTTGAAATTAGTATAATCGATGAGACAATAGGCTCCTTGCGGATCAATTGAACCATCTTTTTTATAAAGCATTCTATGAAGATTATAAACTATTTTTTGGCGTGTTTTTTCATCTTTTGCATAATTTATAATTTTTGGAATTGCTTTATTAAAGCGATAGAGCATAAATTTTGCTTGAAGCGCTTTGGTCTTATCTAAAAAGTTTGTTAGCTCTTGCATTTTTTTTGAATTTACTTTTTTAGCTTGTAGCCACTCTTCATAACTATTCCATATGCAAGGAGTTTTGGGAGTAAGCCAAATTGGCGGTTTTGCACCTTTTTTGATAATAAAGCTTAGCATTGCAGGAAAAGCATGAAAAAAGTGCATTGGTTTATCTTTGGTATACCAAATAAAGTGTCCAATTCCACAACTTGCAAACTCTTCGCCTTTATTCCACCAAACAAGCTTATTTTTTTGCCACTTCCTTCATTCATCCAAATTTTATTGGCAATTTGTAAAGCTTCGTGATTACTCAATTTAATCTCAGCTCCAAAAGCAAGAAAAAATAAAGAGATGAGAATAAGTAATATTTTCATTCAATTATCCTTAAACTACTAACAAATATGCCAATAACCAATCAACCAAATTTTAAGCTTGCTTTAGTTCTTTTAATTTTTCAAGCACCTCTTTAGCGTGATTTTTAACTTTTACTTTACTCCAGATATAAGCAATGTTGCCCTCAGGATTAATTAAAAAGGTGCTTCTTACAATTCCCATATACTCTTTGCCATACATCTTTTTAAGTTGCCATACACCATATTTTTGAGCAACTTCTTTTTCTTCATCGCTAAGTAGAGTAATTGTAAGCCCTTTTTTCTCAATAAAATTACAATGTCTCTTAATTGAATCTGGGCTCACGCCTAAAATAATTGCGCCTTCTTTTTCAAACTCTTCTTTTAGTGCAGTAAAATCAAGTGCTTCAGTTGTACATCCTGGCGTGTTATCTTTTGGGTAAAAATAAAGCACAACCCATGAACCTTGCAAATCTCTTAAACAAATCTCTTCGCTATCTTGATTTGGCAAACAAAAATCAGGAGCTTTTTGTCCAACTTCTAACATAACAATCCTTTTTTTAGGCAAATTATAGCATAAAGTTTTTTTGCGGTAGGAGAAAAAGTGCCCCAAAAGGGCAAAGGAGTTAGTTTTCTTCTTTATTAATAATTTTATCTTTGCCAATCCAAGGCATCATCTCTCTTAATCTTTTTCCAACAACTTCAATTGGATGCTCTTGCATTTTGCGGCGCTCTGCAACCATTCTTGGATATCCAGCTTGACCTTCTAAGATAAAATCTTTTGCAAATTTACCATTTTGAATCTCTTTTAAAATCTCTTTCATTGCTTTTCTTGATTCTTCATTAATGACTCTTGGTCCACTTACATAATCGCCATATTCAGCAGTATTTGAAATTGAATATCTCATATCGGCAATTCCGCCTTGATACATTAAATCAACAATAAGTTTTAATTCATGTAAACATTCAAAATAAGCCATCTCTTCTGGATAACCAGCTTCTACCAATGTTTCAAATCCAGCTTGAACAAGTGCGCTTAAACCTCCACAAAGTACTGCTTGTTCACCAAAAAGGTCAGTTTCGGTTTCATCTTTGAAAGTTGTTTCAATAATTCCAGTTCTTCCGCCACCAATTGCACTTGCATAACTTTTTGCAAGTTCCAAAGTCTCTCCACTTGGATCTTGAGCAACTGCAATTAAATCTGGAATTCCTCCACCTTTTACAAATTCGCTTCTTACAGTGTGTCCTGGAGCTTTTGGAGCTACCATCATTACATTAATATCACTTCTTGGAGTGATTCTTCCATAATGAATATTAAATCCATGTCCAAAAGCAATAGTAGCGCCTTCTTTTAAATTTGGTTCAATCTCTTTTTCATAAACCTCTTTTTGCACTTCATCTGGAAGCAAAATCATAACAACATCAGCGCCTTTAACTGCCTCACTTACTGGTAATACTGTAAATCCTTTAGCCTCAGCTTTTTTCCAAGAACTGCTGCCTTCTCTTAAACCAACAACAACATCAACTCCACTATCTCTTAAATTTTCTGCATGAGCATGCCCTTGGCTTCCAAAACCAATCATTGCAACTTTTTTAGATTTGATTATATTTAAGTCGCAATCTTTATCATAATATACATTTAAGCTTGCCATTTTTATTCCTTTAAATTTTTTGGCTGATTATATCTAAAGAGCACTTATTTTATGTTAAAATGCCACTTAAGTTGCATTTAAAGTTTAACTAAATTGGATATAATTTATCCTAAAAACTTTAAGAAAAAGGAGTCTTAATAAATGATAGAGAAATTTAAAACATACTTTTTAATGACTGCACTAACGCTATTTTTTATTTTTGTAGGAAAGCTTATTGCTGGAAAAGTTGGTATGATTATTGCTTTTCTTGCAGCACTTGGAATGAATTTTTATGCTTACTATTATAGTGATAAGCATATTTTAAGCCACTACCATGCCATTCCTGTAACACCACAAGAAGCGCCCGAGCTTTATGAGATTGTGCAAAATTTAACACGTAAAGCCAATTTACCAATGCCAAAGCTTTATATTATTCCAGATCCGGTTCCAAATGCTTTTGCTACCGGAAGAGACTATGAACATGCAGCTGTAGCAGTAACTGAAGGGATTTTGGAACTTTTAAATAAAGAGGAGTTAGAAGGGGTTATTGCGCATGAACTAAGCCATATTAAACATTATGATATGTTAATTGGAACAATTGCTGCTACAATTGCTGGAGCAATCTCATTGCTTGCTAATTTTGGCTTTTTGTTTGGCGGTAGAGATGATGAAGAGGGTCATAATCCAATAATTGAGCTTATTTTAATGATTGTAGCTCCGCTTGCTGCAACTATTATTCAAATGGCAATTAGTAGAAGCCGAGAGTTTGAAGCCGATAGAGGAGCTGCAATTATTACAGGTCATCCAGAGTGGCTTCAAAGTGCACTTGCAAAGCTTGATAATTATGCTTCAAAAGCTGTGCTTCATGATGCAGAGCCAGCAAGTGCACATTTATTTATTGTAAATCCATTTAAAGCATTACAAGGTGGATTTAGTTCGCTTTTTTCAACACACCCATCAACCCAAGAACGAATTGAACGTCTTGAGATGCTAAAAAAAGAGCTGTGATGAATTACTTTGCAATACAATTAACCAAAGGCTTTAAGCCAGAAGATTTACAAGATGAAGATTACAAAAATTATGAAGTGCTTAATAAAATGGGCGCTTTAGAAAAGGTGGGCGATCTTTGGCGCTTGAAATCTCTTTTTAGAGCAGGGGAGCTTTTTGTTAATGGTGAGACGGGATATTTGAGCTCACTTTTTAAAGAGCAAAAAGATTTGCTAATTGAAGCTAAGCATTTAGCAGGTGCTAAAGATGGCGATGTTGTAGTAGTAAAGCGCCTCATTGCCAAAAGAGGGCGTCCAAGTGCAAAAGTTGTGCATATTCTTAAACGAGCACGGGTTGAAGCAATTTATATAAGTAAAAAAGAGGGCAACAATTTAGTTCTTGTTGATATTAAAACAAGCTTGCCTAGCGAGTTTGAAAAAGATAAAGTAGGCTTTAAAGATTATAAAGAAGGCACACTTTTTAAAGTTGATTTATTACAAAATGAAATTGTTGAAGTACTTGGGCATATTGATGACCCAAAAGTTGATGAAGAGATTTCATTGACACTCTTTAAAAGAAGTAAAGAGTTTCCTAAAGAAGCAACTTTGCAAGCAAAAAACGTGCCAACATTTGTAAGTTCGCAAGAGATTGAAGGAAGAGTTGATTTAAGAGAATTACCATTTTGCACGATTGATCCAGTGAGTGCAAAAGATTTTGATGATGCTATCTATTGGGATGCCAAAAATAATACGCTTTATGTGGCAATTGCAGATGTAAGTCATTATGTTAATTATTTTAGTCCAATTGATAAAGAAGCAATTAAAAGGGGTTTTACAACCTATTTTCCGCATAAAGCTATTCCAATGTTGCCACCAATTTTGAGCGAAAATATATGTTCATTAAAACCAAATGTCGATCGATTGGCTTTTGTAGCAAAGTTAAAAATTGATACTTCTTCTTTAGAAGTAAAAAATGCTCAATTTATAGAAGCTGTTATTCATTCTAAAAGGCGCTTTAATTATGAAGAGATTGATGCATTTTTAGAAGGTAGTTACAAAGCTAAAGATAAAAATGAAGAAACAATTTTTGCTTGGCTAAAGCCTCTTTTTGAACTCACACAAAAATTTAAAGCAAAACGCCTAAAAAAAGGCTTTGATTTTAGAAGTCAAGAGATAAAAGTAGTGCTTGATGAAAACTATTTATTGCAAGATACCCAAATAGAAACAGGCACTCCTTCGCACTCTTTAATAGAAGAGTGTATGCTTTTAGCAAATAAAGCTGCTGCAAAGCGCTTTAAGGGTGAAGGTGATGCTATTTTTAGAGTGCACGATGCACCAAAAGAAGAGAAGTTGCAAAAACTTTTACAAGATTTAGGCACAATTGGTATTTTTGTAGAAGAAGAGATTGATGATGTAAATAAACTCATTAAAACCATTCAAAAAGAGGCAAAAAAAGCAAATCTTGAAAGTGAGGTAGATGAGCTTATTATTCAATCGCTCAAACAAGCAAGCTATAGTAGCTATAATATTGGACATTTTGGGCTTGGATTTGATTTTTATAGCCATTTTACTTCGCCAATTAGACGCTATAGCGATTTAATTTTGCATCGACTCATAAAAGCGCAATTAAAAGATGACAAAAAAGAGATGGAATATCTTTTAAGAAATATTGAGGCTTTAAGTGCCAGAGTAAGCGAGCTTGAGCGAGAAAGCACCAAATGTGAATGGGATTTTCGCGATAGAAAGTTTGCCAGATGGGCAAAGGAAAATATTGGTAATGAATTTTTAGCTAAAATTATAGAAGTAGATGTAGAAGATTCTAATAAAGGTGTAACAGCAAGATTGCTTGAAGGAGCAAAAGGAGCGAGTATTAAGCTTAAAGCTTATAAAAGTTCGCTTTTTGATACGATAAAAGTAAAAATTAGTGAAGTTGATTTGCTAAAGCCAACAATTATTGCGCAAGAAGTAGCAAATGTATAAAAATGAGTTTGAAAAACTTTTACAAAAAAGCTTACCACAAATTGTTTTGTTATATGGAGAAAATGACTTTTTTAAAGAGTATTATGCCAATTTTTATTTAGAAAAGCTTTTTGCCAAAGAGAGTGCATTAATTCAAAATTTTGAAGAGTATAATTTTGAGCAAGCCAAAAATTATCTTTCGCAAAGCTCCCTTTTTGGGGGTGTGAATCTTTATATTTTGCGAAGTGATAAGAAAATTGCCAAAAAAGAGTTAGAAACACTTATTGATTTAACTAAAAAAACGCATACAAACTATTTTATCTATATTTATGAAGGCTCAAGTTCAAATGCTAAATCGCTTCAAAGCCTCTTTAGTGAAAAAAATGGGGCTATTTGGTTGCGATTTTTTGAAGCCAATTTTAATGAAGTGCGCCAAATTGCTCTTAATAAAGCAAAAGCACTTAAGCTTGATATTGAACCTTATGCCTTAACTTATTTAATTAATATGCTCAATTTCAATATTACACTCATTTTAAAAGAGCTTGAAAAACTTGCAATTTTAGGTCGAAAAATTGAAGTTAAAGATATAGATGATTTGGTCTATTCAAGTGCGCCACTGAGCGTTTCTAAAGTCATTACAGCACTCTTTCAAAAAAAAGAGATAACCCAAAGCTTGCAAAAATTGCTTGAACTTGGAGAAGATGAATTTGCAATTTTAAGAAGTATTCAGCAATATTTAGAGCAAATCTTTTTATTTTGGAGTTATATTAAATTAAAAGGAACACCAAATTCAAAAGAAATTTTAGGTTATCAGCTGCCAAAACAGATAGAAAATGAGCTTGCCTCAATTGCTGTGCGCTTTAAGCAAGAAAAACTTTTAGCTATTTTTAAAGAGTCGGTTGAGCTTGAACTTTTAATGAAGAAAAATAGTGCAAATAAACAAAGTCTGCTTTTATCAAAACTTGCAAAAATGAAAGAGTTGTTATAAAAATAAATGCTTTTATAAAAAAAATTTACTCTTTTTAAGGAAAAAAAGATACAATATCATTTCAAAAAATTCTTTCTCGCAATGCGCAAGCAGAGCGGGATAAAAAGCCACAAGAAGGATAAACATGAGAATTAATTTGTATGAAACGCTTTTTATTTTAAAGCCTACATTAACTGACGAAGAAAAAGCTAACGAAGTAGCTGCAGTAGAAAATTCAATCAAAGAGCTTGGCGGAGAAGTTAGTGCAACGAATGAACTTGGTATGAGAAAACTTGCTTATGAAATTAATAAAAATCCAAGAGGATTTTATGTAGTTGTATATCACAAAAGTCCAGCAAGTGCTATTGCTGAGATTGAGAGAAGACTTCGCTATAATGAAAATGTATTACGCTTTTTAACAATTAAATATAAAACTAAAAAAGAACAAGCAAAATTTGAAGAATTTGTTGCTAATTTAAAAGGTACTTCTGCAAAAGAAGAAAGTGCTGAAGAAACAGCCAAAGAAGAGGCAACTCAAGAGGCAAGCGAATAAGAAAGGTCTTTTATGTATAACAAAGTAATATTGGTTGGCAATCTTACACGTGATGTAGAGATTCGCTATACACCAAATGGGACTGCGGTTGCAAAAGTTGGAATTGCTACAAATAGACGCTTTAAAAATGCAATGGGTGAGATGAAAGATGAGACTATGTTTATTGATCTTACTTTCTTTGGAAGAACCGCAGAAGTTGCTAACCAATATTTACGTAAAGGAAGCAAAGTTTTAGTTGAAGGTCGGCTTATTTTAGAGCAATGGGTTGCTCAAGATGGAACAAAAAGAAGCCGTCATTCAGTGACAGTAGAAAATATGCAAATGCTTGATACAAGAGCACAAACGCAAGAGCAACAAATGGGAGATTATGGCTATGGGGCGCCTCAGCCACAAATGCAACAAATGCAAACAAACAATCAAGGTATGAATCAATCATACCAAGCGCCACAAACGCAAAAGCCAATGCCACAAGAGCCAGAAATTCCAGAAATTGATATTAACGAAGATGAAATACCATTTTAGATAGGAGCAAAAATTATGGCAGAAAAAAGAAAATTCAAAAAAAGATATTGCAGATATTGTCAACAAAAAGTAGATTTTATTGATTACAAAGATTTAAATCTTTTAAAATATAGCTTAAGTGAGCGCTATAAAATTATGCCAAGAAGACTTACAGGAAATTGCAAAAAACATCAAGATATGATAGCTGAAGCTATCAAAAGAGCAAGACAAGCTGCATTTATTCCTTATATTGTAGATAGAAAAAGAGTTATCGAAAATCCATTTGAACTTATTAAATAATTTGCAAGCTCTTTGCTTGCACTTTTTTTCTTTTCCAACCTTTAAAATTTTCTTTTTTTAAGAAAATATGCTATACTGGGCTTTGATAAAAATTCTTTAAAAATTTACAGTTATGTAAAAACGGTTGGAAAACTTTTGCTAAAATAACCAAAAAATTGGGCTTTTTAAAAAGTTTACTTAATTTAACAAGTTCCATTTTATCTTAGTCGAACCCAAACAAACGTTGTATTGAAATTCCCGTATTATGAAAAAATAATCGGGAGACGCATAGTGTCGAACCCAAACAAACGTTGTATTGAAATAGCTAGAGAAGAGCTTGATTATTTAGGTGTGCCTTAGTCGAACCCAAACAAACGTTGTATTGAAATGCTGGTGCAGGTGCAACAAACTATAACCTTAAGCCCGTCGAACCCAAACAAACGTTGTATTGAAATTAGCTGCTCGTGTCGGATGCACTCCATCTATCGCAGTCGAACCCAAACAAACGTTGTATTGAAATATCGCTCTATTGCACCTTGAGGGTCAGCCTGCACATTGTCGAACCCAAACAAACGTTGTATTGAAATATCGCTCTATTGCACCTTGAGGGTCAGCCTGCACATTGTCGAACCCAAACAAACGTTGTATTGAAATACGTAACGACTTCCAAATCGAGCTCTAGCTTCTGCATGTCGAACCCAAACAAACGTTGTATTGAAATAGCACACGATAAGGAGAAGAACAAGAACAAGAAAAGTCGAACCCAAACAAACGTTGTATTGAAATTGCGCATCCAACAAATGAAATATTTGATAATGTAAAGTCGAACCCAAACAAACGTTGTATTGAAATAAATTTTATTTATTTAGGACAAGCTTTAGGAAAAAGTCGAACCCAAACAAACGTTGTATTGAAATTTTTTTGTCCTCTTGAAATATATTCCCAACAACTTCGGTCGAACCCAAACAAACGTTGTATTGAAATGCATACTTTGGAAATTATAAGTTGCAATATGACCCTGTCGAACCCAAACAAACGTTGTATTGAAATCTTCCGTTAAGTTCATATCAAATATGAGCCCACTGTCGAACCCAAACAAACGTTGTATTGAAATGGTTTAAGTATTGATAGTTCTATAAAGGCAACAGAGTCGAACCCAAACAAACGTTGTATTGAAATGAAAAAAGTTTGGTAATTGTTATAGATAATTCAGGCGTCGAACCCAAACAAACGTTGTATTGAAATGAA
>JALVTH010000014.1 GCA_027036015.1 Campylobacteraceae bacterium | reverse complement strand
ATATTTTATTAATTTTGCATATAATTATTGCGTTAGTTACTATAATTATTTGGACACATTTGATTGCTAAAGCAATCATAGATTATAAACGTTATGGAAAAATTGTAGATAAAAAAAGACATTTAAAAGAGTCTAAGATATTGTTTTTTATATTAAGTATAACTGCAGTAAGTGGGTTTGGAATCTATTTAATTTTATTTACATAAAAAAGGGTAGCAATGGATAAGATTAAAATTGGAGTAGTAACTGCAAGTGATAGAGCAAGCAAAGGAATTTATGAAGATATTTCAGGCAAAGCAATTATGGATACATTTAATAAGTATTTGTTAAATGAAGTTGAATATATCTATCGATGTATTCCAGATGAACAAGAAGTAATTGAAAAAACGCTTTTAGAATTAGCAAAAGAGCATAAATGTGATTTGATTGTTACAACTGGAGGAACTGGTCCGGCACCACGAGATGTTACTCCAGAAGCAACTGAGGCTGTGTGTTCAAAAATGTTGCCAGGTTTTGGAGAACAAATGAGAGCTGTTAGTTTGCAATATGTGCCAACTGCAATTTTATCTAGACAAACTGCTGGAATATGCGAGCAAAGTTTAATTGTAAATTTACCGGGTAAGCCAAAATCAATTAGAGAGTGTCTTGATGCTGTCTTTCCAGCAATTCCATATTGTATTGATTTAATTGGTGGTAACTATATGGTAGCAAACGAAGAGGTTATTAAAGTATTTCGCCCAAAAGGGAAGCAGGGTGATGGAAGTTAGAAGTTAGAAGTTGGAAGTTGGAAGTTGGAAGAAAGGTGTAATGAATGGATATAGAATTTATTGAAAAAAAATTTAACGAAATTATTAAAGAGCTTGAAAAAGAGGTAATGGAGGTTTTGAATAATCAAAGTTTAGATAAAAAGCAAACTAATTTAAGAATGAAGCCACTCACTTCTACAAAAAAGATACTTTTAAATGCACTTGATAGTATAAAAATGGTTGATAAATTAGCAAAAGAAGAGATAGAAAAAAATAAGGGATAACTATGAGAGGATTATTTATTTTTTTAGCACTTATAGGTGCGCTTTTTGCAAAAGAGCTTTTAATTTTTGCTGGGAGTGCAAGTAAGCCAGCAACCCAAGAGATTGCCAAACTTTTCGAACAAAAATATGGTGTTAAAGTAAATATTATTTTTGGAGGATCGGGATATGTGCTCTCTCAAATGCAATTAACCAAACAAGGCGATATTTACTTTCCCGGTTCTTCTGATTTTATGGAAATTGCAAAGAAAAAACACTTGGTTTTACCAGAGAGTGAGAAAAAAGTTGTCTATTTAGTTTCAGCTATAAATGTGCAAAAGGGTAATCCAAAGCATATCCACTCAATCCATGATTTAGCAAAGCCAGGAATTAAAGTTGCAATTGCTAATCCTGAGGGTGTTTGTGTGGGAGCTTATGCAGTTGAGATAATTGAACATGCTTTAAGCCCTCAAGAAAAAAAGCAGTTTCGAAAAAATATTATTAATTATACTGCATCATGTGCTAAAACTGCTAATGCCATCGCCTTAAAGCAAGTTGATGCAGTAATTGGATGGCGAGTGTTTCACTATTGGAATAGCGATTTAATTGATAATATTAAATTACAAAAAGATGAAATTATTAGAGTTGGCTATATTCCAATAGCAATAAGCACCTTTAGCAAACAAAAAGAGTTGGCTCAAAAATTTATTGATTTTATCACTTCGCCTGAGGCAAAAAAAATTTTTGCAAAATATCATTATCTCTCAAGCAAAGAAGAAGCTTTTAAATATATTGGAGAAGAAAAAAAAGTTGGCGGAGTTTATAAAGTGCCAAAAGAGTGGATTAGTAATTGATAATTGATAATTGATAATGGGAAATTAATAATGAAATAAAATTTGGAAAAGTTTTTAAAATTATATTTTTAGTTCTAATAAAAATCTATTATTAGATGGGTTAAAATAATAATGAGAAAAACTTATTGATAATTGAAAAGTTATAAAGTTTTGGTAAATGAATTTGAATTTATATTTATCAATAGCAGAACAATATAGTAGCAATACTCAAAAAATAAGAGTTTTAACTGAAAAGTGGGTAGAAAAATATATATTTTGTCCTAATTGTGGTAGTTCTATCGCAAAATATGAAAATAATAGGCCAGTTGCAGATTTTTATTGCTTTTCTTGTGCTGAAGAATTTGAATTAAAAAGCAAAAAAGATAAAATGGGCAAGAAAATTGTTGATGGTGCATATGCAACAATGATAAAAAGATTGCAAAGTAATTCAAATCCTAATTTTTTCTTTTTAATTTATGATAAAAATAGTTATGATGTAATTAATTTTTTTGTAATTCCTAAATATTTTTTTATACCTGAAATGATTGAAAAGAGGAAGCCTTTATCTCCCACAGCACAAAGAGCTGGATGGATAGGTTGCAATATTTTGCTTGAGTCTATTCCAAAAAGTGGTAAAATTTTTTATATAAAAAATAAAAAATTCGAAGGTAAACATAAAATTTTAGCCAGTTGGAATAAAATCAAGTTTTTACAGCAAACAACAGATCTTAGAGCAAAAGGCTGGTTATTGGAAATAATAAAATGTATAGATAAGCTTAACAAAAAAAGTTTTACATTAAACCAGATATATCAATTTGAAAAATATTTACAAATGAAATATCCAAAAAATAATAATATACGAGCTAAAATAAGACAGCAACTACAAATATTAAGAGATAAAGGTTATTTGAAGTTTGAAGGCAAAGGAAACTATAAATTGATATAAGAAACTCTTATTTAAAGGTTTTATTATTAAATATTTGATGTAAACTTATAAATATTTAAAAGGTTAAAAATTGCAAAAAAGTTTTATTGGGGCGGCGTTTGTTATTTTGTTTTTTTATGGAGGGTTGATAGTTTCTATTTTTTATTTTTTTGATTTTGGTTCTTTTAAAGAAGCAATGAGTTCAAGTAGGGTGCTTTTTTCTATAAAACTTTCACTCATTAGTGCAACAATTGCAACTATATTAGCGCTTTTGCTTGCAATTCCAGCTGGGTATGTACTCTCAAAAATTTCATTTAGAGGCAAAGAGCTTATCAATAGCTTGCTTGAATTTCCAATGGTTGTATCACCTGCTGCGCTTGGGGCAATTATTTTGATTTTTTTTAACAATCCTTTTGGTGAATGGATTCGAAACAATGTTTATAATTTTATTTTTAGTTTTGGAGGCATTATCTTAGCGCAATTTATTACTATATTGGGAGTGAGCGTTCGTTTTATTAAAACGGCTTTTGATGAGGTAGATTCCAATTTGGAAACGACTGCACAAACGCTTGGGGCAACACCTTGGCAAAGCTTTTATAAAATATCGCTTCCATTAGCTAAAAATGGTATTATTGCAGCGGCAATTTTAACTTGGGCTAAAGCTTTGGGTGAATTTGGTGCAACACTTATGATTGCTGGAACGATGCCTTTTAAAACTGAGACACTTCCAATTGCTATTTTTATGCATTTGCAAATGGCTGATATTAAAACGACTGTATCGCTTATTTTGATTTTAATTACTTTTGGGCTTGGATCGCTTTTTTTAGTACGATGGTTTTTACATAGAGGATTGAAATGATTGAGATAAAAAACTTAAGTGTTTCTTTTAATAAACCCATTTTAAAAGATATTAATTTAACAATTACAAAAGAAAAAATTCATGCAATTTTAGGTCCAAGTGGAGCTGGAAAAAGTACGCTCATAAATGCAATTTTAGGGGTTTGTACGATAAATAGCGGAGAAATTTTAATTGATGGGCGAAATTATTTAAACGTTCCAATTTACAAAAGAGATTTTGGCTACGTCCCTCAAAATTTAGCGCTTTTTCCTCATTTAAGCGTTAAAGAGAATATTTTATTTAGCCAAAAAATTAAAAAGCGAGTTGATAAGATATTATTTGATAAATTGGTGCAAAAAGCTCAAATTGCTTCTATTTTATCAAAGTATCCAAATACTTTAAGTGGCGGTCAAAAACAAAGAGTGGCACTTCTTAGAGCCCTGATTAAAAAGCCAAAATTATTGCTTTTAGATGAACCTTTTAGTGCGCTTGATATAACG
Organism: Campylobacteraceae bacterium; assembly: GCA_027036015.1. Taxonomy (GTDB): domain Bacteria; phylum Campylobacterota; class Campylobacteria; order Campylobacterales; family Sulfurovaceae; genus JAADEQ01. The sequence continues at coordinate 7,389 of JALVTH010000014.1, read as the reverse complement.
CTAAAAAAAGAGATGTGGGAACTTTTAAAAGAGTTGCAAAGTGAATTTGGCATTACTACTCTTTTAATAACGCATGATTTGGATGAAGCAAGATATTTAGCAAATGAAGCTTCGATTTTAATTAATGGAAAAATTGAACAAAGTAATAGAGTTGATAAGATATTTGATTATCCAAAAAATATTAAAGTAGCAAGGTATTTAGGATTTAAAAATATTGTTAAATCAAAAGCCATCTCAAGTAATAAGCTTTATATTGAGCAATTGGGGCGAAGTTATGAAGTTGCTTATTCTTTAATAAAAAATAAAAAATATAATGTTTTAATAAAAAGCGAGGCTATTTGTTTTACCAAAGAGAAAAATGCTTTTTTTATAAATCCAAAAGTTTATGAGTTAAATCGTTACAAAGAGGTAAAGTTTGAAATAAATGCTATAGCTTTTGAAGTTATATTAGGAAAGCAAGAAAAGGTTACAAATTATGTAACCTTTTTGCCTAACAACTTTATTCTTTTAAATGAGTAAAAAAGTAGCATTATTTAGCGCTCTTCGCAATGCTTAATATCAAGTTCATCTAAAAGCGTTTGAATGAATTCTCCAGGAATTCTTGAATGCGTATAAATATCTTTTGCAAACTCAACTGTAAAAGAGCCACCTTCACCATCTTGTGAGCGTTTATGAATTACTTCTGGGTGAACATGAAATTTTTCTTCCACATCAGCAATTTTATCGCAAATTGTGGTTCTATCTTCTTTTTTTGTATAAAAAATGGTTAAAGCTATATACTCTTCTTCCATTTGAACAATTGCACTTCTCGTATTTTGAGTCATTGAAGTATCCTTTGTAAAAAAAACTTTAGCCAGATTGTATAATGAATTTGGTAAGTATTGCCTTGAAAAGTAAAAAAATGTTTTTTTTCTTTTTTAAAAGTTACTTTTTGAAAATAAATAAATTTAATCGTGTAATTTCTTAACACTTTTGAACTATTACTTTTTTTAAATGTTACTTTTATTAAAGATTATAGGTAAAAAAAACTATAATAATCTTACTTTAATATTAAGGAGAGGCAAAGTGAACATTCATGAGTATCAAGCCAAAGAGATTTTTAGAGCATATGGTGTACCAGTTCCTAGAGGTGGAGTTGCCTTTAGCGGACCAGAAGCAAGAAAAGTAGCCGAAGAGCTTGGAGGAAATCTCTGGGTTGTTAAGGCACAAATTCATGCTGGAGGTCGTGGTAAAGCTGGTGGGGTGAAATTAGCAAAAAGTTTAGAAGAAGTAGAAAAACTTGCTGAAGAGATGATTGGAATGACTCTTGTTACCCACCAAACAGGACCAGAAGGGAAAAAAGTAGAAAAAGTTTATATTGAAGAGGGAGCCGATATTCAAAAAGAGTATTATCTTGGTATGGTACTTGATAGAACTACTGAAATGCCAGTTATGATGGCATCTACTGAAGGTGGAATGGAGATTGAAGAAGTTGCTGCTAAAACTCCAGAAAAAATTATTAAAGTAGCAATTGATCCTACAATTGGTTTTCAAGGTTTTCATGGTAGAAAGTTAGCATTTGGACTTGGATTGTCAAAAGAAGAGATTCGCCCATTTATTAAATTTGCCGAAGCACTTTATAAAGTATATATGGATAAAGATGCAAACTTAATTGAAATTAACCCATTAATTAAAACTGGAAGTGGAGAGTTTTTGGCACTTGATGCAAAAATGGGATTTGATGATAATGCATTGTATAGACATCAAGATATTATTGAGATGAGAGATTTGAGCGAAGAAGATCCAGTAGAAGTAGAAGCAGCAAAATATGGACTAAGTTATGTTAACCTTGATGGAAATGTAGGGTGTATGGTTAATGGTGCTGGGCTTGCAATGGCTACAATGGATATTATTAAGCATGAAGGTGGAGAGCCTGCAAACTTTTTAGATGTTGGAGGTGGAGCAAATCCAGATACAGTTGCAAAAGGATTTGAACTTATTTTGCAAGATGAAAATGTTAAATCTATTTTTGTAAATATTTTTGGTGGAATTGTAAGATGCGATAGAATTGCAAATGGTATTTTACAAGCAACTCAAAAAGTTGAAGTAAATGTTCCTGTAATTGTTAGACTTGATGGAACAAATGCAAAAGAAGCGGCAGAAATTTTGAAAAATGCAAATATTGAAAATATTATTGCAGCAACAGATTTAGCTGATGGTGCAAAAAAAGCAGTAGCAGCAGCAAAAGGAGAGCTATAATGAGTATTTTAGTAAACAAAGATACAAAAGTAATTGTTCAAGGTTTCACTGGAAAAGAAGGAACTTTTCACTCTGAGCAATGCATGGCTTATGGAACACAAATTGTTGGAGGTGTAACTCCAGGTAAAGGTGGGCAAGAGCATTTGGGTAAACCTGTATTTAATACCGTAAAAGAAGCAGTTAATGCAACAGGTGCTACTGTTTCTATGATTTTTGTTCCGCCTGCATTTGTTGCAGATGCTGTGATGGAAGCAGCTGATAGTGGAATTGAGCTTGCTGTAATTATTACTGAAGGTGCTCCAGTAAAAGATATGATGTATGCAAAAATGTATGCAACCAAAAAAGGTATGAAAACAATTGGACCAAACTGCCCAGGTATTATTACTGCCCAGGAGTGTAAAATTGGAATTATGCCAGGCTTCATCTTTAAAAAAGGAAATGTTGGGCTTATTTCTAAATCTGGAACCTTAACATATGAAGCAAGTAACCAGGTTGTAAAAGAAGGGCTTGGAATCACAACTGCAGTTGGAATTGGGGGTGACCCAATTATTGGATTAAGCTATAAAGAGCTTTTACCAATGTTTGAAGCTGATGATGAAACTGAAGCAATTGTAATGATTGGTGAAATTGGTGGAGATCTTGAGATTCAAGCAGCTCAGTTTATTAAAGAAAACATTAGCAAACCAGTTATTGCGTTTATTGCTGGACAAACTGCTCCAAAAGGAAAAAGAATGGGGCATGCTGGTGCAATTATTAGCGGAAGTAAGGGAACTGCAAAAGAGAAAATGGATGCATTAGCAGCTGCTGGAGTATACGTTGTTGAGTCGCCAGCAGATATTGGAAAAACAGTAAAAGAGGCTTTGAGTAAAAAATAATCCTTTCCCCGTGTTGGGGAAAATGAGAAAAAAAGTTACATTTTATCTAAATACTTTGAGTAAAATTTTCCAAATTAATTCCGATATTTCACAATATATTGTATAAAAAAGATGTAAGCTAATCTGTTGCTTCTAATAGTAACAGTGGCTTATAAAATTAAAAGATTTTCATAAGATTCATTTAATAATTATTGAAACTTCGATATTCTAATTTTAGTGAGTGTTTCACTATGAAAAAAATAAAAAAGGGGAAATAGATGTCTTTGTTAAAAGCTCCTGAGAATACTCCTGTATGGACTGATGAAAGCAGATGCAAAGCGTGCGATTTGTGCGTTTCAGTTTGTCCAGCAGGTGTTTTAGCAATGAGATATGATCCACATAGTATTTTGGGTTCTATGATTACAGTTGTTCATCCAGAAAGTTGTATTGGATGTCAAGAGTGTGAATTATCTTGTCCAGATTTTGCAATTATGGTTGCAGATAGAAAAGAGTATAAGTTTGCAAAATTAACTGAGCAAGCAAAAGAGAGACAAAAGAAAATTGTTGAAAATAACTATATGATGCTTGAATCATAAGGAGTAAGAATGAGTGATACAAGAGAAGTAATTTCAAGTGGTAATGAATTAGCGGCGTTAGCGGCATATGATTCTGGTTGTTTATTTTATGGAGGATATCCTATTACTCCATCAAGTGAAGTTATGCATGCAATGACTGATTTAATGCCAAAAGCTGGTGGTGCGGCAGTGCAAATGGAAGATGAAATTGGTGGGGTGGCTGCTGCAATTGGTGCTGCGATGGCTGGAGTTCGTTCAATGACTGCAACAAGTGGTCCTGGAATTAGTCTTAAAGCAGAAAATTTAGGACTTGCACAAATGGCAGAAGTGCCTTTAGTAGTTGTAAATGTAATGCGTGGAGGTCCTTCTACTGGTTTACCAACACGTGTAGCACAAGGTGATGTTGCTCAAGCTAAAAACCCGAGTCATGGAGATTATAAATCTATTACTTTATGTCCTGGAACATTAGCTGAGTGCTATACTGAAGTTGTAAGAGCCTTTAATTTAGCCGATAGATTTATGCAACCAGTTTTTGTTCTTTTAGACGAAACGCTTGGACACATGCATGCAAAAGCTATTATTCCAACGGCAGAAAAAGTAAAATCAGAGATAAAGCCAAGAAAAACTTTTGATGGTGATCCAAAAGATTATAAGCCATATGGTGTTGGTGATGATGAACCAGCAATTTTAAATCCAATGTTTAGCGGCTATAGATATAATTTTACTGGGCTTCATCACGATGCAGATGGTTTCCCAACAGAAGAGAAAGAGACATGTAGAAAATTAATAGATAGACTTTTTAGAAAAGTAGACGCTCATAGAGATGAAATTGAATCTAACGAAGAGTTTATGCTTGATGATGCTGAGATTTTATTAATTGGTTATGGTTCAGCCTCACTTGCAATTAAAGAAGCAGTAGTTAGACTAAGAGATGAAGGCATTAAAGCAGGACTTTTTAGACCAATTACACTTTGGCCAAGTCCAGAAAAACGCCTTTATGAACTTGGACAAAAATTTGATAAAGTTTTAGTAGTTGAGCTTAACCAAGGGCAATATTACGAAGAGATTCAAAGAGCAATGGCAAGACACAATATTGAAAAATTAACAAAAACCAATGGTCGTCCATTCTCTCCTCAAGATATTATTGATAAAGTTAAGGAGGTATTTTAACCATGGCTTTTAATTATGATGAGTATCTAAGAACGAACAAAATGCCAACACTTTGGTGTTGGGGTTGTGGTGATGGCGTTATCTTGAAAGCTTTTATTAGAGCAATTGATAAGCTTGGAATTAAAAAAGATGATTTAGCAGTAGTTTCTGGAATTGGATGTAGTGGACGCTTTGGTTCATACATCGATGCAAATACTGTTCACACCACACATGGTAGAACCGTAGCATATGCTACTGGAATTAAAATGGTGCATCCAGATAAAACCGTAGTTTGTGTTGCTGGAGATGGTGATGCTTTAGCAATTGGTGGTAACCACACAATTCATGGATGTAGAAGAAATATTGATATTACATTAATTGTAATTAATAACTTTATTTATGGTTTAACAAATTCTCAAACTTCACCCACAACACCAAGAGGATTTTGGACTGTTTCTCAAAAAGTAGGAAACATTGATCCAACATTTGATGCATGTAAATTAGCAGAAGCTGCAGGAGCAAGCTTTGTAGCAAGAGAAAAGGTAACTGAACCTAAAAAACTTGAAAAAGTATTAAGAGAAGCAATTGCGCATAAAGGTTTTTCTTTTGTAGATGTGCTTTCAAATTGCCATATTAATATGGGTAGAAAAAATAAAATGGCAACGGCAATGGAAAATCTTGATTGGATCGATTCTATTACTATGCCTAAGAAAAAATGGGATGCCTTGCCAGAAGAAGAGAAGATAAATTATCTTCCAACTGGTATTTTAAAACAAGATAAAGATGCGCTTGAATATACCGAAGCTTATCAAATGGTAAAAGATGCACATCAAGGAAAACGCGGAAAAATTACTCCTGATGATTTTAAGAAAAAAATTTAAAAGGCTGAGCAATGAGTAGAATTGTAATGCGATTTACCGGAGTTGGTGGACAAGGAGTTTTGCTTGCAGGTGAGATTTTTGCTGCAGCAAAAATTAAAGCAGGAGGATTCGGGGTAAAAACCGCAACTTATACTTCTCAAGTTCGCGGTGGTCCAACTGTTGTAGATATTCAATTAGATGATCATGAAATTTGGTATCCATATGCAATTGATGGGCAAATTGACTTTATGCTCTCAGTTGCAGACAAAAGTTATCAACTCTTTAAAAATGGGGTTAGAGAAGGTGGAATTATTGTAATTGATCCAAACTTAGTATATCCAACTGAGGAAGATAGAAAAAAATGGAAAATTATTGAAATTCCTATTATTACCATTGCAAAAGAAGAAGTTGGAGTGGTATTAACGCAATCTGTTATTGCACTTGCAATTGCAAATACAATTATGCATGCAGTTGATGAAAAACTTTTAATTGATACAATGCTTAGTAAAGTTCCACCAAAATTTCATGAAGCAAACCTTAAAGCATACGAACTTGGTAAAAAGTATGCACTTGAAGCATTAGAAAAATTAGAAGAAGCAAAAGCGTAAGTTGCAAGGATTTTCCTTGCACTTGCTTGATTTTTTCTCCTTTAAAATCTTTATTACTCCTTATGTTTTGTTTTTCTTTTACTATCTTGGTGCTTTCGTTATGCCGTTTATTTTTTACTATTACAAAGAAAAACTTTTTTCAAAATTTAATATCAAAATAAAAATATCTTGGAAGATAAAACTTTTGATGCTTTTTTTCTTTATAATTGCAGAGATTTTTTGGCGAGTTATGTTTGAATTTTTCTTTGCATATTTTCAAATACACCATTTCTTAAAAAATTTAACATTCAATTAACAAAAATTGATTATACTGTTATAAAATTAATAAGGAGTAGTTATGAAAAAAGTTGTATTGTTTTTTACTTTAGTGTGTAGCTTTTTATTTGCTCATATGCAAGGTATGCCTGTAATGAAAAAGGGTATGAAAATGAGTGATTTTCGATTCGTTCCTTTAAAAAAAGCACAAATTTTACAAAGCGGCAAAGCAAAAATCTTTTGTTCTAAATGTGGAATGAGTTTGCCAATGTTTTATCGAACAAATCATGCTGCAAAAGTAAATGGTAAAATAGAGCAATTTTGTTCGATGCATTGTTTGGTAGAGGCGATGGAGAGTGGGGCAAAAGTAACTGACATTAAAGTTATAGATAATACTACACTTAAGTTTATTCCAGTTAGCAAAGCTTGGTATGTGGTAGGAAGTAGCAAACCAGCCACTATGTCTAAAGTGAGTAAATATGCTTTTGGAAGCAAAGTGGCAGCACTTGAGTTTGCAAAAAAATATGGCGGAAAAGTAATGCAATTTAATGAAGCTCTTGCAATTGCAAAAAAAGCTTTTGAAAAAGAACAAAAAATGATAAAAGCAAAGCAATTGAAAATGGCTCAAAAGGGAGAAAAAATTTATCAATCTCATTGTAAAAAAATTGCACAAACCTTTGATTCAGTTGCCAAAGCTAAAGCGTATATAAAAGAAAATAATCTCTGCAACAATATTAATGGGAAAGAACTTCAGGCAGTTGGTCTTTATTTAATAAATAAAAAGTAGCTGTTGCTACTTTTTTCTTCTTTTTTTACTTCATTATGAATACTTCATTTTTTATTTTTAAGC
>JALVTH010000013.1 GCA_027036015.1 Campylobacteraceae bacterium | reverse complement strand
TTTAAATCCTCAACAAAAAAAATCTACAAAATAAAAAATTTGAAATTAAAAGAAAAATTTTAGATGGATTAATTGTTTTTTATGAGATATTTCAAAATTATTATAAGTATAAAAAATACTATTTTGTTGTTTACAATACAGAAGAGAGTTATGAAGATATGGTTTTAAATGCTTTTTCTGAAAAAAATATAGAATTTGATTTAGAAGAGCTAGAAGGTAAGTTTTTAGATAAAGTTTTTACTGACAGTTGTGAAAGTTTTATTAGAAAATGGGATGAAAGATTTAGTATAAATTTTACAAAGGAAAATAATGGGTAAAGATACAATAACTTTTAGCGAACTACTACTTAAACTGCAAGAGTTTTGGTCTAAAGAGGGATGTAATATTATTCAGCCTTACGATATTCCATCTGGGGCTGGAACATTTCATCCAGCAACACTTTTAAGAAGCTTAGATTCTACTCCTTGGGCTGCAGCTTATGTAGCACCAAGTCGAAGACCTACCGATGGGCGTTATGGAGAAAATCCTAATCGGCTTGGAGCTTATTATCAATTTCAAGTAATTATTAAACCAAGCCCCAATAATATTCAAGAGCTCTATTTAAAATCGCTTGAATTTTTAGGACTTAATTTAAAAGAGCATGATATTCGCTTTGTAGAAGATAACTGGGAGTCACCAACACTTGGTGCTTGGGGACTTGGTTGGGAAGTATGGCTTGATGGCATGGAAGTTACGCAATTTACCTATTTTCAACAAGTTGGAGGCATTGCTTGTGATCCGGTTGCTGTTGAGATTACATATGGAACCGAGCGCCTTGCAATGTATTTGCAAGGGGTAGATAGTGTTTATGATATTATTTGGAATAAAAATGAAAATGGTATCACAACTTATGGTGATGTGCACAAAGAGAGTGAATATGAATTTAGTAAATATCATTTTGAAATAGCTAATATCGATATGCTCTTTCGCCATTTTGACGATGCAAGTAGTGAATGTAAAAGATGTTTAGATGCTGGCTTGCCACTTCCAGCTTATGATCAATGTATGTTAGCTTCACACTATTTTAATGTTTTAGATGCAAGAAAGGCAATTTCGCAAGCACAACGTCAAAATTATATTTTAAAGGTTCGTGAACTTGCAGTGGCATGTGCAAAGCTTTATAAAGAGCAAGAGCAAGAGCGTCTTGCAAGAATCAAAGGGCAAAAGTAGTGAAGCTTCAAGCAATTATTGAATATTTAGATACTATCAGTTCTTTTGAATTACAAGAGAGTTGGGATAATAGTGGGCTTATTGTTGGAGAAAAAGAGCAAGAAGTAGAGCAAATTGTTGTTTCTATTGATATTGATGAAGTAATGATTGAAAAATTTAGCCAAAATACACTTTTTCTTGTGCATCATCCTTTGATTTTTAAAGGATTAAAGCGTCTTGATTTTGCAAAATATCCGGCTAATTTACTTCGAAAATTAATCAAAAAAGATCAAATGCTTCTTGCAATGCATACGAATTTTGACAAAACTCATTTAAATCGTTATGTTTTTGAAGAAGTTTTAGGTTTTCATTTAGATGAAGAGAAAGATTTTATTTGTATTAGTAAAGAAACTTTTAACGGGAAAGAGCTTATTGAAAAAATTAAAGACGTTTTTAATCTTGAGTATTTAAAAGTTGTAAACTATAAAGAAAAAATTTATGGTGTAGCGCTGACAACTGGAAGCGGTGGAAGTTTGATTGATTTTATCGATGTAGATTGCTATTTAACCGGTGATATCAAATATCATGATGCTATGAAAGCTCTAAGTGAAGGCAAGATGCTTTGTGATATTGGGCACTTTGAAAGTGAACGCTTTTTTGCAAATATTATGCAAAATTTATTAAAAACTTTGCCAATTTCGGTTATAATTACGCAATCGCAAAACCCCTTTCAAATTTTATAAAAGGATTACGCTTTGAATAGTTATGTAAAAGAATTGGTCAAATTATCAAATATTGATAAAGAATTGGATGCATTTGTACCACAAATTGAAGCTATCAATAAAAAAGTAGAAGCAAGTGCCAAAAAGCTCAATGAGCTTTTGGCAAAAAAAGATGAGTTAACTAAGCTTATTGAAGAAAATTCTATCAAGATTGCTAGCTATGAAAAACAAATTGAAGAGACAAAAAAACAGCTTGAAGATATCAAAAAAAAGAGTGCAGAAGTAAGAAACGAAAAAGAAGCAGCAGCACTTTCTACAGAAGAGCATATTGCAAAAGATAAAATTATTTTTGCTAATGAAGAGATTGAGAGATACAATAAAATTAATGATATTAAAAAAGCAGAGCTTGAAGAGTTAGAAGAAGAGATTAAAAAAGCTCAAGATGAGTATAATCAAGTAAGCAAAGCTGCTCAAGAAGAAATGAAACAAATTGAAGAAGAAAAAGCTAAGCTTCATCAAAAAAGAGTTGAAATTGCAAGAAATATGGATCCAAGAATTTTATCTTTTTATGAAAAAATTAGAGTTTGGGCTGGGAATACTGCGGTCGTAAAAGTAGAAAATCAAGCATGCTATGGATGCTATATGAAAATTAACGATAAAGTTTATAGCGATTTAATTATTGGTGAAGAGATTGTAACCTGCCCACATTGTGGAAGAGTTTTATATCTCGAAAAGCAAGAGCAAGAAGCGTAATTTGAAGTGTTTTTCTATTTTTATTATGCAATTTTAACGATTGCTTATATTATTTCTTTACCTTTTTTACTTCTTTTATCTTTAAAGAAAAAGTATAAAAGATCAATTCCAGCACGCTTTTTTTGTGTTAAAAATCCTCCATTTCGTGGAGGAAAAATACATTTTCACGTTTGTAGTTTTGGCGAAGCAAAATCAATTGAGCCTCTTATTAAGCATTTTTTACCAAAAGAGGTCAATTGCACGGCAATTACGCAAACGGGCTTTGAACAATTGCGTATTTTTTGTAAAAATGTACGTTTTTTGCCTTTTGAGATTTTTTTACCATTTTGGATAAGACGCCAAAAAGTTTTAGTCGTTAGTGAAGCTGAGCTTTGGTATGCTCTTTTTCGAACCTATAAAAAAAAGGGAACTAAGACTATTTTAATCAATGCAAGAATTAGTGATAGAAGCTTTAAGCGCTACCTCTTTTTTCGATGGTTTTATAAATTTGTTTTTGCAAATATTGATATTGTATTTGCTCAAAGTCAAGAAGATGCAAAGCGTTTACAATTGCTTGGTGCAAAAAAAGTTATAGTTAGTGGCAATATTAAATTGGCACATTTGCCAAAGCCAAATAAAAAGTATGAAAAAGGAACTTCTTTAATCGTATGTGCAGCAAGCACCCATGCTAAAGAAGAAGAGCTCATTATTAAAGCTTTTTTAAAGTTAAAAGAAATTGAGCCACATGCAACGCTTATTGTAGCACCAAGACATCCAGAGCGATTTAAAGAAGTAAGAAAACTGATGCAACATATTGCTCTGCATAATAATTTAAGCTTTTTTTCTTTAAGTGAAAATGGTAAAAAATTGGATGCAGATTTAATTTTAGACGATAAATTGGGAGAGCTTGTTAATTTATATGCAATAAGCGATATCGTTATTTTAGGAGGTGCTTTTAGAAAAATAGGAGGGCATAATGCAGCTGAAGCTGCACAATTTGGCTGTAAAATTATTAGTGGAGAATACTTTTTCAATCAAAAAGATATTTTTCGAGCAATTGAAGGGATTGTAATAGTTAAAGCCAAAGAGCTTGAAAAGACTTTACTTAATTATCAAAATTTGCCAAAAACAAAAATTAAAATTAAAAGTTCAATTGAACCAATCGTTAAGGAGATAAAAAGTGTTTTATGAGATAAAGGGTGATTTTGTAACGTTTAAAATTAAAGCGCAACCCCAATCAAGTAAAAACGAAATTTGTGGACTCTATGGCGAAGATGCACTCAAAGTTAAAATTACTGCAGCTCCTGTTGAAGGAGCAGCTAATAAGGAGCTTATTAAATTTTTTTCAAAACGCTTTAAAGTGGCAAAAAGTGATGTTGAGTTTGTAAGTGGAGAAACCAGTAAAATAAAAAAAGTTCGTTTGCCTCTTAGTGATGAAGTAAAAAACTTTTTAAAGGAATATGAAGGTGCAAGATAAGGCATATAAAGTTTTAGCAAGACAACTTAATATATCAAATAATAAAGCAAAAGAGTTAATTGATAGAGGAGTTGTTTACGTTGGAGATAAAAAAGTTAAAATTGCAAGAGCTTTAATTTCTATTAAAACAAAATTTCGAGTCGAAGAGATTCAAAAAAGTAACATTATTTTTGAAGATGAGAATTTAATTGCAGTAAATAAAACACCTTTTAAAACCAGTGAGGAGTTAGAAAAAGAATTTAATGCAAAATTAATTCATAGACTTGATAAAGAAACAAGTGGAGTTCTTCTTTTAGCAAAAAATGATGCTTTTTTACAAAAAGCTGTGCAAGCTTTTAAAAAGCAAGAGGTTAAAAAAATTTATAGTGCTTGGGTTGAAGGTATCATTGCTGAAGAGGTAGTTATAAATGTGCCAATTTTGGTTTTAAAAGGGAAAAAAGCTTTTGCTAAAGTGGATAAAAAAAGAGGTAAAGAGGCTTTAACAATTGTTAAGCCAGATATTTTGCATGGGAAAAAAACAAAAGTAGAAGTTGAAATAAAAAGTGGAAGAACACATCAAATTAGAGTGCATCTTGCCTCTATTGGTCATCCTATTGTTGGAGATGAGTTATACGGAAGTGTAACGCAATCTAAAAGAATATTGTTGCACGCTAAAAAAATTGAGCTCTTAGGCTATAGCTTAGAAGCACCAGAGCCTAAAGAGATTGCTAAATATAAGTAATTTGGAAATTTTAAATATTATATTGTAATATTTTACAAACAAAAAAAGAGGGTTTGCAATGTTTGATACGCTAACGGATAGTTTTAAAAATGCAATTAATAAAATTCGCTTTCGTGATGATGAAAAAGCGCTCAAGAAAGCTTTAAGTGAGCTTAGAAAATCACTTCTTAAAGCTGATGTTCATCATAAAGTAGTAAAAGAGCTTGTAACTTTAGTCGAAAAAGACGTAAAACAAGCTGGAATTGGAAGAGATAACTTTTTACGTGCAATTAGTCAAAGATTGCACGAAATTTTAACTGCACCTGGTAATCAAGGTTTTGTTTTTGCTTCAAAGCCTCCAACTGTTGTTTTAATGACGGGACTTCAAGGAAGTGGTAAAACAACAACAACTGGAAAACTTGCTTATATGCTCAAAGAGCAAAAGAGAAAAAAAGTTTTGGTTGCAGCAGCAGATTTGCAGCGTTTAGCAGCTGTTGAGCAGTTAAAACAAATTACTTCTCAAATTGGAGTAGATTTAGTTGCTAATGAAAATGCTACGCCTTATGAAATTGTTAAAGAAGCTATAAAAAAAGCTGAAGATGGGCTCTATGATGTTTTGCTCATTGATACTGCTGGACGCCTTGCAATTGATGAAGAGTTGATGGATGAACTTGCAAAAATTAAAGAGATTGCAAATCCAGATGAGATTTTTTATGTAGCTGATGCAATGACAGGAATTGATGCAATTAGAACTGCTTCTACTTTTAAAGAGAGAGTTGGAATTAGTGGTGTAGTTTTGAGTAAATATGATGCAGATAGCAAAGGTGGAGTGGCTCTTGGAATTGCAAAACTTGTTGGTGTGCCGCTTCGATTTATTGGTAGCGGTGAAAAGATGCCAGATTTAGAACCATTTATTCCAGATAGAATTGTAAATCGTCTTATGGGAGCAGGGGATATTGAAGGATTGATGGAAAAAACTGCTGCCGTAATTGATGAAAAAACTGCTAAAAAGATGAGTAAAAAGATTAAAAAAGGGCAGTTTAACTTTAATGACTTTTTAGAACAAATGGAACAGATGAAAAAGCTTGGTTCAATGAAATCAATTATGAGTATGATTCCAGGAATGAGCTCAATTGCCAAACAAATTGATGATATTGATTTAGAAAATTCTAAAGAGATAAAACATATTAAAGCTATGATTCAATCAATGACTCCAAAAGAACGAGAAAATCCTGATTTGTTAAACAATTCAAGAAAAAGAAGAATAGCACGTGGTGCTGGGCTTAGTCAAATGGAAGTTAATAGAGTACTTAAACAATTTAAAAACGCTGCAAAATTGGCAAAAAGACTCTCTGGCAAAGGTGGTATGAAACAAATGCAAGAGATTATGAAACAGCTTAAAGGTGGAGGAGTTCCTCCAGGACTTTTTAAATAGTTATTTTTTTACTTCTATCTCTTGCGTAAGAGCAAAATATTTTGCTCCAACTCTTGCAAGTGCTTCGTTAAATTGAATTCTTAATTTTTCTTTGTCAACGATGAGTGAATCATCAATAAATAAAGAATCTATCGTTAAGATAATTGGAATCGTTAAAGAGTTTTGTAGTTGCACTTCTTGCAAATAATCGCAAAAAAAGGCTACTTGTGCATCTTTTGGAATTGGTGGATAATTTTGGTTTATTGTTTTGGTTTCTATTTTAAAAGCTTCAAATTCACTCTTATTGCTTTCTAAAGCAGTTGCAGAATCTTGAATGGCTTGAGCATTGTTTATCGTTGGAATTGTAATGGAGCATTTTTTAGTATCTCGTAAATTTTTTAATGTATCTTTGGGTGAGCCGTCACTTTTATGTCCAATTGATACTATAAGTGCTGGTGGGTTGGAGCTCAGAGGAATAAAATAGCTAAAAGGAGCTAAATTTAGCACTTCTTCTATTGATTGGGTGCTAATCCAAGCAATAGGGCGAGGAATAATAAGATTTGACATTAATTTATATCGGCTTAACTTGTCAATGTTATGAAAATCTATTAACATACTCTATCCTTTTTTATGGTATTATACCAATATTAATATTTTTTTTAATAAAGTTATGGTAATATTCGCCACCAAAAGGCAAATGCCAAAAAAATTACCAAAAGGGTTAGATGCAATGACAGTAATTAGATTAACAAGAATGGGTCGCAAAAAAAAGCCATTTTATAGAATTGTTGTAACTGATAGTAGAAAAAGAAGAGATGGGGGATGGATTGAATCTATTGGATATTATAATCCAGTTGCAAATCCAAAAGTAATTGAATTTGATAAAGAGCGCTTAAATTATTGGCTTAGTGTTGGTGCTCAAATGAGTGATAGAGTAAAAAAGATTACTCAAAAAAAGTTAAGTGAAAACGAATAGATGGTAAAAGATTTCATCTTGGAGTATGTGCGGCTTATCGCACTACACCCTGAGGTGATAACAATTGAGTCTTCTTATTTAGACGAAGAGACTGACGAAATCACACTTTACGTTCATCCCAATGACGTTGGTCGAATCATTGGGAAAGATGGTAAAATGATTACTGCAATTAAAACCGTTATCTCTGGATGCAAACCAAAAGGTGGAAAAAACTACAAAATTAACGTAAAGCCAAAAGAGGATGAAAAATAAAAAGAAAATCGTTGTAGCTCAATTTGGTCGTGCCGTTGGGCTCAAAGGTGAGATGAAGCTTCATTTACAAACAGATTTTCCAGAACAGTTTGTCAAAGGTAGAAAGATTACAACTGATCGTGGTATTCTAGAGATAGAATATTACAATCCTAAAAGAGGACTTATTAAACTTTTTGGCATTAATACTCCAGAAGATGCTAAAAAAATAACGAATGCAAAAATATATGCAACTGAAGAAGAGAGTAGAGAGTATTGCAAATTAGAAGAGGGGCAATACTTTTGGTTTGAAATTATTGATGCTACTGTTATAGAAAATGGTGAAATATTAGGAGTTGTTAAAGATATTTCAAGATTGCCAAGTAGTGATTATTTAGAAGTAATTACCGATGATTCTTTGATTGAGCAAGGATTTGCTAAAAATTTTCTCATTCCTTATTTGCCTCAATTTATCAAAAAAGTAAATGTTGAAGAAAAAACAATAGAAGTAACTGGCGCTAAAGATATTTTAGAAGCGAGCTAATGCGATTTAATTTTGTAACTCTTTTTCCTCATTTAATAGAAGGCTACTTTAGCGATTCTATTTTACATCGTGCAATGAAAAATGATTTAATTAAAATTGATTTTTTTAATCCAAGAGATTATACAACAAATCGTTATAAAAAAGTAGATGCTCCAAAAATTGGAGGAGGGGCTGGAATGCTCCTTGAAATTGAACCTATTGAGAAAACTTTAGAGGTTATTAAGCAGCAAGATAAAAATACAAAAATTATTTTTCTAACTCCGGTTGCAAAGCTTTTTAACCAAAAAGATGCAAAGCGTTTGGCAAAAGAAGAGTCTCTTACCCTTATTTGTGGACGATATGAAGGTTTTGATGAAAGATTAATTGAGCTCTATGCCAATGAAGTTTTTAGTATAGGCGATTTTATTTTAACAGGAGGAGAGTTAGCAGCTATGGTTATGGCTGATAGTATTAGTCGTAATATTCCTGGAGTTTTAGGAAATAGTGACTCTTTGCAAGAGGAGAGTTTTGAAAATATGCTTTTGGAAGCACCAGCATTTGCAAAACCAAAAAATTATAAAAATTTGGCTGTAGTTTCAGAGTTTTTAAAGGGGAACCATAGTATAATCGCGTCCATTAAACATTGGCTATCTTTGTATAAAACAAAGTATTTTAGACCAGACATCTATAGTAAGGTAAAGGCAGACCATGAGAAATAAATACATAGAAGCGTTTGAAAAAGCTCAAATTGAGTCAAAAAACATTCCTGAGTTTCGTGCAGGTGATACTGTAAGAGTGGCAGTAAGAATTAAAGAAGGTAACAAAGAAAGAGTGCAAAACTTTGAAGGTGTTTGCATTTCTATTCGCGGTCAAGGGACTGGTAAAACTTTTACTGTAAGAAAAATTGGTGCAAACAACATTGGAGTTGAAAGAATTTTTCCTCTTTATTCAGATTCAATCGAAAAGATTGAAGTTGTAAGAAGAGGAAAAGTAAGAAGAGCTAAACTATTCTACTTAAGAGAAAGAAAAGGTAAAGCTGCAAGAATTAAAGAGTTAAGAAAATAATTCTTAGCCCTTTGGGCTTGATTGCATGGAAAAACTTCAAACAATTTTACAAAAACTTCTCTTTTTTATCTATTCTTTTTTAATTTTATTATATCTGCTTTTAGAAGAGTTTGTATGGGAGCGTTTTGCAAAGCCGCTATTTCGCTACATTAAATATCTTAAGCCTTTTGAAAAATTAGAAACGCTTTTAGCCCAAAGTAATAAATACATTGTGCTTTTTGTATTTACTTTTTCTTTGATAATTGGAGAGGGGTTTGGAATTTTATCACCTATTATTGCACTTAAAGGTTATCCATTTCTTGGAATAATTTTTTATGGTTTAAAACTTATTGTTGCAGCATTTGCCTTTTGGGTTTTTAATACTCAAAAAGAGTTGCTACTTTCATTTCCTTGGCTTAAATTTTTATATGATAAAGTAGTTTTGTTTACAGAGTGGATTAAATCTACCAAAGTTTATATTAAAGTTAAACAAGAACTTAAAAACTTGAAAATCTTTTTAAAAGATAAAATAAGAATAATTAAAAACTATTGGCTACGCTATTTTTAATAACTCCTATTTTTCATCGCAATTTTGGCTTCGCGCTCTAAAGTGCGGCGTTTGAGTGTTTCGCGTTTATCGTGTAGTTTTTTTCCTCTTGCAAGGGCAATTTGCACTTTTGCAATGTTTCTTTCATTAAAATAGATTTTAAGCGGCACTATCGTTAAACCTTCTTGTGAGACCTTTCCATAAAGTTTATCAAGCTCTTTTCTATGCATTAAAAGTTTTCTTGGAGCGCGTTCATCTTTGCTAAAGTGTTTATTTGTTGTATCTAAATGACTAATATGGGCATTGAATAAAAAAAGCTCTCCTTTTACAAATCGACAAAAAGCATCATTTAAATTTGCTCTTCTAGCTCTTAGTGCCTTAACTTCGCTTCCTTGCAAAACAATACCAGCTTCATATGTTTCTAAAATTTCATAATTGTGTCTTGCTTTTTTGTTTTGTGCAATAATATTAATTGCCATTTTTACTCTTTTTTTGCCGCAATTATAGCATAAATTTTTATTTTACTTTAAAAAATGAACTGCCACTTCCACTAAAAAAGTAGCCATTTTTATAATATTGTTTTAAGGTAGGATAAACTTTAAGAGCTGGAGCAAAAAGATCATTAAGTTTAAAAGGATCATTTATTTTTTCTAAAAGCTCTTTTGATGGAATTTTTTGCCAATTTTGATACTCTTTATCAATTTGGCAATAGTTATCAAATGCTTCATAAACTTTTTTTGTATTACAAGCTATAGGAGGAGTAAAAACTTCTATATTGAGTGATTCTTCTTTAAATGGTTGAATAATTTCACCAAAACCACTTACATTTGCACTCTCATAATTATAGATAAAAAAAGGAACATCTGCACCAATTGTTGCGCCAATTTTAGCAAGTTCATCAATACTAATTAATAAATTGCAATATTTATGAACCATTCTCATAAAAGTAGCTGCATTTGAACTACCACCGCCTAATCCAGCTCCAAAAGGGATATTTTTTTTCACTACAACTTTGTGAAATCGAAAAAAATCAATAATTTCTAAATCGCCTGTATGTAAATTGAAAGCTTTGTAGGCTTTGTAGATAAGATTTTGTTCTTTTGGAATATCTATTCCTTCGATAGTGAAAGTTTTACATTTGCAAGGCACAAAACTTATTGTATCATATAAATTTTTTACTAAAACAAAACGGGACTTTATTGTATGATAAAGCGAGCCATTAAACTCTTTTGTTCCAGTAATTTTAAGGTAGATATTTACTTTGGCATAAGAATTTTCTTGCATTCTTCTTCCTTAAAAGGTGGGAGGTTATTGATTTTGTAAGAGACTTTGTTGTTTTTTATTTCAATAATAGCATAGCTTTTTGGAGTTTGGATAAAATAGGTGCCATCTTTTTGAATTGAAAAATCTTTAAGCAATAGCTTTTTCCCAAGTAAAATGTTTTTGAAATCATTGTTATAAAAATTTTGCTCTATTTTTAAAAAGTTAAATGGATTTATAGGAACATAAAAAGGAGCTTTCAGTGCTCCTTCACTCACTCTTTCTAAGGAGCTAAGCGTTGCTTTAACTCCTAATTTTTGTGCAATGATTTGGGCTATGCTTCGAACATATGCACCTTCGCTAACGCTTATTTCAAAAGTGATAAAAGGGTGTATATAGTGTAAAAGATTTATATCAAAAATTGTTGAAGTTATGGGACTTAACGTAACTTCTTTATTAGCTCGTGCCATTTCGTAAGCTCTTTTACCTTCAATTTTTTTTGCGCTAAATTGAGGTGGAGTGTAGGTAACTTTACCTTTTAAGGAGATAAAGAGCTTTTGAATTTGTTCTAACTTAAGAGGAGGCATTTTAGCTATTGAAATGATATTTTCAATGTCTAAACTTTTGCTTTGAACTCCAAGCCAAAGAGTTGCTTTATAAATTTTTGGCGTTTTATTTAAATATTGAAAAAGTTTTGTATATTTTCCTGTTGCAACGATTAAAGTTCCACTTGCAAAAGGATCAAGTGTGCCTGAGAAGCCAATTTTTTTTATTTTAAGTTTTCTTTTAAGTTGCATAATAAATTGATTTGAACTCATAAAAATTGGTTTTTTGGCTACAAAAAGGCAATGCATTTACACTGGCTCCACAAATGAACTTAAAATCTCTTTTTTCATACCGCCAAAGTTGATTTTGAGTTTGTAGTTTTTACCGCTTTTGTTAACTTCTTGTACTCTTCCTATTCCAAAAATTTTATGTTTTACTAAATCCCCTCTTTTGAAAGAGGCTTTTTTATCTTGTTTTAAAGAGCCCTTAAGAACTCCTGATTCTTCTAAAAAGCGGCTTTTTTGC
This sequence comes from Campylobacteraceae bacterium, assembly GCA_027036015.1. GTDB lineage: Bacteria > Campylobacterota > Campylobacteria > Campylobacterales > Sulfurovaceae > JAADEQ01. The sequence goes on along the minus strand of JALVTH010000013.1, from coordinate 38,399 downwards.
ACTTTTTGTCGTTTACCACGATAAAATCTACTATCTACATAACTTAAATAAAGATTATTTTTGGCTCTTGTAAAAGCAACGTATGCAAGGCGGCGCTCTTCTTCGATATCACAGCCATCTCCAAGCAAAGGAAAAAACTCCTCCTCAAGTCCAATAATAAACACGTGTTCAAATTCAAGTCCTTTGGAAGCATGAATACTCATAATATTGATAGCATTTTGAGTTAAATTATCTTGATCACTCTCAAGTGCAATATCAGAGAGGAATTGCTCTAAACTTAGTTTTTCTTGTAAGGTGCGTTCTTTAAAATAGCCATAAAATTCATCAATGTTTAAAATTCGTTCAAATCCATCATTCATATTAGCATAATACTCTTTGAGTGGGATATGTTCATTAAAAAGTTCTATTAAAGTATTTAAATCCTCTTTTTCTTTTTCTAACAGTTCAATTTTTGCAATAAAGTCTTGAATTTGCGTATAAGCTTTTTTACTAAGTAGTGCTTGAGTCTCTTCTAATTTTAATGTATTAAATAAACTTAAATTTTTTTCTTTTGCCAAAGTTATGAGTTTTTGCACAGAGCTTGGTCCAATGCCTCTTTTGGGTTTATTAATAATGCGAAGTAATGAAAAATCGTCATTTTTGTTGCTTATAACGCGCAAATAGCTAATAATATCTTTAATTTCGGCTCTTTCGTAAAATCGAATACCACCAACTAATTTATAAGCTAAATTGGCTTTGTTAAAGCCCTCTTCAAGTGAGCGTGAGAGTGCGTTAATTCGATAAAGCACTGCAATTTCATTTGGAGCAGTGCCCCTATTTAAAAGCTCTTTGATTTTATGAGCAATCGTATTTGCTTCAAAACTTTCATCAAGCGAATGGAAAATTTCTATTTTATCACCATTTCCTTTATGGCTAATAAGCTTTTTGCCAAGGCGATTTCTGTTGTGCTCTATGAGTTTATTTGCCGCGTCTAAAATTTCTTGGGTTGAACGATAATTAATTTGAAGTTTTACTACTTTTGCGTTTGGATAATGCTTGTTAAAGTCTAAAATATTTTTAATGTTTGCGCCTCTCCAGCCATAGATACTTTGATCATCATCTCCAACTACACATATATTTTGATGTTCGCTGGCTAAAAGCTCTAAAAGTTTAAATTGTAATTCATTTGTATCTTGATATTCATCTACCATAATGTATTGATATTTTTGGCTTGTTTGAATACGAAGTTTTTCATCTTGGCTTAATATTTGATAAGGAAGTGCTAAAAGATCATCAAAATCTACTAAATTATTTTCTAAAAGGTTATTTTGATAGTTTTCATAAATTTTTGCAACTTTTTTATATTCGTCAATTTCAGCTTTTTGCTTAATCTCTTGAGGATCTAACAATATATTTTTGTAAGTTGAAATTTCACTTGCAACAAAAGATAAAGGTAAATCGATATCAAGCTCTTTCATAATTTTTTTTAAGAGCGCTTTTTTATCATCAGTATCGATAATGTTAAAATTATTATTTCGATTTAACTTATTTATATGGAGTTTTAAAAATAAAAGTCCAAATTTATGAAAAGTACAAAGCAAAGGCATTGTATTGAGATTTTTCGTTCCAATTAAATTAAGGGCTCTTTGACGCATTTCGTTTGCGGCTTTGTTTGTAAAAGTTAGCGTTAGGGTATTGATTGGATCTATGCCTACTTCGCCTATGAGGTAAGCTAGGCGGGTTGTTAGGGTTTTTGTTTTTCCACTTCCAGCTCCAGCTAAAATAAGCATTGGACCATCAATGTGGATGGCAGCTTCTTTTTGTGCCGCGTTTAGTTCATCTAACATTGCATTCCTCTTTTTTAAGAATAATAAATAATTATACATTTTTCTCTATTTAAAAAAGATAAAGAATTAAATGTATCAAATTGTTACTATAATTTATAGTTATTTATGAAGATAGTGAAATATATTTATAATTATTAAAAAAAATTATGCTATGATATTATCAAGAATAGATAAATTTGTGTTATTTTGTAGCAGAAAGGGGATTAATTTGCTTAAAGATTTTTCAAAATTAGAGACATTTTTGGTGGTGGCAAGAGAGAGGGGGTTTTCAAAGGCTTCACTAAAGCTTGGGGTTTCACAGCCAGCAGTCACGCAGCAAATTAAATATTTAGAAGATTATTTAGATACCAAGCTTATTGAGCGTAAAAAAAGTGGTATAAAACTTACAAATGCTGGAGAAGAACTTTATAAAATTGCGGTTGAACTTGAAGCAGCAATCATTAAAGCCGAAAATCAGATGCTTCAAATTATTAATAAAGATATAACATTTAATTTAGGAGCATCTTTTACGATTGGAAATTACATATTACCAGGGGAGTGTTTAAATAGTATTAAAGAAGCAATTGGAAACGACGTAAAATTAACGATTGATGTGAGTAAAAAAATTGTAGAAAAAGTTAAAGATCGAGAGATTCAATTAGGTCTTATAGAAGCTCCAATTTATGACGAAGAGTTGGTTTATAGAAAGTGGCTTGAAGATGAACTTGTTTTATTTAGCAATACGCCGCTTCCAAGAGTAGTGCATATTGAAGATTTATATAACTTTGATTGGGTATGTCGTGAAGAAGGTAGCCATACAAGAGCAATCATTAAAGAAAAATTTACTGAACTTGGCATTAAGTGTAAAGATTTTAATGTTGTTTCAGAAGTTAATAATACTACTGCTCTTTTAAATACCATTGCAAGAAGCAAAAAAAATCTTGAGCGTCCAATCGTTTCTATAATATCAAAATATGCAATTGTGCAAGAAGTGGCCAGTAAAAATCTTTATCAATCAAGAATTAATGGTATCACAATGGATAGAACACTTTATATTATTTATGCAAAAAATAATAAAAATAATCCATATATTAAAAGCACAGTAGATTATATTTTGTCGGGCAAATATTAGTTTTTTGCTGCTTTGTGCCCTTTTTGCAATCAGCCATAAATTATTCCACCTTTTAATTCATACACTTTTTTAAAGTCAAGAGAAGTAAGCCATTTACCAACTACTTTGCTTCTATTAGCATGAGCGCAATAGAGAAAAAAAGGTGTTTTTTTGTCTTTGATGTAATGTCCAAGTTCAAACATAAAATCTGCTAAGTGTACTTTACCTTGTTCATCAAAAAAGGTAATAGTTTTAGCATTTTTAATGATACTAGTTTCTTTTTGTTCTTTTTGAGTTTTAATATCAATTCTTTAACTATAATACTTTTTTTTGCATTTTTATAAAAGTCTTATCGTCAATTGATGTAAATTTAGCAAATAGTAAGATGGATAAAAAGAAAATTATTAAAAGTTTTTTCTTTACTTTCCCTTTTGCTACTTACGTTGCACACGCTCTCAACTCTTTTTATATTATAATATCTTAAAATTTTAAAAAGGAGGCTTTTATGAAAAAGCTTTTATTTGCACTTATAACAAGTACAGCACTTTTTGGAGCAAACAATACAACAATGCCAACTGATCCATTTGAGCAAATGGATAAAATTTTTCAAATGCAAATGAAGCAAATGGAGATGATGCAAAAGCAAATGGATACTATGTTTAAAGCATTTGAAGCTCAAAGTCAAAGTGCTTTTAAAATGCCAGTAGTTGTGAGCAGCAGTGGTGGAATGATGAGTAGTGGGCTTGTAGATAAAGGAGACCACTATGAAGTCATTGTCCAAAAAAGTGATAATGCTAATGCAAAAGTTAATGTTGAAGCAAAAAATGGAATGCTTACTATTAAAGTAGAAGAGCAAAAAAGTATTGATAAAAATTCAAGTAATGGAGTAATAAAAAGTTTTTCAAGCAGCTCTTACATGCAAAGCTTCACTCTTCCACAAGATGCGGATGAAAGTAGCGTCAATTATGATACAAAAGGAAACAAAATTATTATAAAAATTGCTAAAAAGAAAAAATAATTAAAAAGGAGTTTTAACTCCTTTTTTGCTACACTTTAGTTAAGCTTCTTTTTTAAAGGAAATCAATGAAGAAATTTTTAAAAGAACTCTATGGTGCAGGGATATTATTTTTTTATTATACAAAATGGTTTATAGCAATTGGTTGGCCAATTTTAAGATTTGGATTAGAATATAAAGACAATATTTACATGGATATTTTATGGCTTTGGTGTATAATTTTAATTATTAAAGATTTTATTTATCGTTTTGTTTTAAAAAAGAAGCATTGTAATTGCTAAGAGGAGAGGGTGATGTTTGGTTTGTTTGACAACGAAGCAAAAATTTTTTTTGGCTCACAAGAAGAAAAAAGAGATGAATTAATTGAAATTACCAATCCATATACCAAAGAAGTGGTTAGTAAATACCCAAAATGTTCAGCAAAGGATGCTATAAAAGCTTTAGAGATTGCAAAAGAGGCGTTTAAAGAAAGTAAAAAAGCTTCACTACATCAAAGGATTGCTTGGCTTGAAGATGTTGCAAGGAAGCTTAGAGAAAGAAAAAATTATTTTACAAAACTTATTATTGATGAAGTTGCAAAGCCTTATACTTTTGCTGCAATTGAAGTTGAGCGTTGCGCTGAGACGATAGAGTTAACGGCTAAAGAGCTTATCAATTTACATGGCGAAACTTTTAATTCCGATGCAACAAAAAGTGGAAGAAAAGCGCTTAGTTTTTACAAAAGAGTGCCAGCTGGAGTGGTTGTGGCAATTACTCCTTTTAATTTTCCACTCAATTTAATTGCACATAAGATTGCCCCAGCTTTAGGTGCTGGCAATAGTGTTGTGCTAAAGCCAACTCCAGAAGCTCCACTTACAGCTTATGCTTTAGCTAAACTTTTTATTGAGAGTGAATATGCAATTAAAGATGCGTTAAGTGTTGTTTATGGCGATGCTGAGGTTGGAAGTGCGCTTGTAAAAAGCGATATTCCAAGAGTTATTAGTTTTACAGGCTCAGCCCAAGTTGGACGCATTATTATGCAAAATGCAGGGATTAAAAAGGTAGCACTTGAACTTGGAGGCAATGCAGCAACTTTTATTGATGAGAGTGCCAATATTGCAGATGCTGCAAAAAAATGCACTTTTGGTTCATTTTATAATAGTGGACAAGTTTGTATTTCATTGCAGCGAATTTATGTGCATGAGAAGGTATATGATGAGTTTGCAGCAGCTATGGCAAAAGAGGCAAAAGAGCTTAAAGTCGGATCTCCTTATGAAGAAGATACCTTTATGGGACCATTAATTAATGAAGATGCAAAGTTAAGAGCAAAAAGATGGGTAGCAAGTGCAATTGATGAGGGAGCAAGGGTGCTTTATGGCGGAGAGGAAGTTGATGGGATTTTCCCTCCAACAGTAATGGTAGATGTTAGAGATGATATGAAAATTGTATGTGAAGAGGTTTTTGCTCCAATTGTTAGTTTGGTAAAAGTTAGCTCTTACGAAGAGGCTCTTGCAAAAATTAATGATTCACCATATGGTTTACAATATAGTATCTTTACAAATTCACTTGAAAATGCTCAAAAATTTATTGATGATGCTGAAGCGGGTGGAGTAGTAATTAACGACATTCCAACGGTTCGCTTTGATATTCAGCCTTATGGTGGAATTAAGCAATCTGGAATTGGAAAAGAGGGTCCTCGTTTTGCATTAGAAGAGATGACAGAAATTAAATCAGTTGTAATTTTTTAAGGAAAAAGATGAAAAAAGTTGCAATTTCAGCTTGTTTACTTGGGAATAAATGCAGATATGATGGCACAAGCAATTATGATCCAAAGCTTTTATCACTTCTTAAAGGGTGCGAGCTTATTCCCTTTTGCCCAGAAGATTTTTGCTATGGAACACCACGCCCAACAATGGATTTGATCGATAATGGTAAAGAGATAAAAGCAATTTCAAACTTAAGTGGAGCAGATTTATCAAAGCCTATCATTGAGTATGCCAAAGCTTTTTTTGATACCAATAAAGATATTGAACTTTTTATAGGAAAAGATAGAAGTCCAAGTTGTGGGGTTAGGAGTGCTAAAATTTATGATAAAGAGAAAAATTTGATTGCAAGAGGTGCAGGAATAATGGCCAAGGAGGCATTAAAAAGGCAAATTCCTTCTTATGATGCCGAAGAGTATTTAGAACAAAATAAACAATTTATAAATTTTGATAAATAGCTATTTTTCCTTTTTAAATTTTGCAAGCCACTTTTTATCTTCAGAGCTTAAGGTTGAGAGAGATTGTAAAATTTTTATTTTAAGTTCTTGCAAATCTTTTAGACTTAAATATTCTAAAAGTTCTGGTTCTATGGTAAATTCTTGTAACTTTTGTTTGGCAAAAAGCTCTTTTATCTCTTGTAAAAGTTTTTCTTTTTGTTGCATTTAATCTTCTTTTAGTTAAAATGTCGCTAAAAAAGGTAATATTTGGTGAAAATAATTGTACTATTATTTAGCTTTATTTTTCTACTTTTTGCTAAGAGTGAAATTGAAGTTATTGATAGTTTTAGTAATACTCCAGCTATTAAAGTGGTTCAATCTATTTTTATAAATAAAAGTTCTCAACCTGTTGTTAAACAAACAAAGCAAGTTAAAGTTAAAGAAAAAAAATCTGTATCAAAAAAAGAAATAAAGCAAAGCATAACTCAAAACAAAATTACAAAGCAAGAAAAAAAACAATCTAACAAGCCTAAATTGGTCATTATTATTGATGATATTTCTCATAAATGGCAATTGCAAAAAATTAAAAAGCTTGGTTTAAGAATAACTCCTTCTATCTTTCCTCCAAATAGAATGAATATGAAAAGTAATATTTTAGCAAAGGGAATGAAACATTTTATGGTGCATTTACCTTTAGAATCTCACAGTAAAAAGATGAATCGATTTTACAAAACACTTTTTATTTCAGATTCTAAGAAAAAAGTTGAACAAAGAATTAAAGAGATTAGAAAACTTTTTCCTAATGCTAAATATATTAATAACCATACAGGAAGTCTTTTTAGTGAGAATTATAAAGCATCAAAACAGCTGTATGATATTTTAGGAAATAATGGATTTATTTTTGTTGATAGCCGAACAAGCCACTATAGTCAGTTTAAAAAAATAGCTAAAGAAGAAAAAAAGCGCTATTTCCACTCAGATATATTTATTGATGATACTCAAAATGTCCAATATTCTTATAAAATGATAAAAAGAGCAATAGTAATTGCCAAACGAAAAGGTAAAGCTATCCTAATAGGTCATCCTCATCCAACAACTTTTGCTGCATTAAAGAAAGCTAAGCCACTTTTAAAGAAAGAGGTAAAGGTGGTTTATATTGATGAACTCTATTAAGATAATAGATTTTGAAATAAATGAATTGCAATTTATGAAAAAGCCTCCAAAAAAGCTTTATTATCGTGGAAATCCTAAACTTTTACAACGCAAAAAAGTCTCAATTGTTGGAAGCAGACGCCCAAGTGCTTATGCAAAAGAGTATACTTACTATATTGCAAAGGAGCTTGCTAAAAGAGGAGTTGTAGTAGTTAGTGGTGCAGCAATGGGGATTGATACATTGGCTCATATGGGAGCTGGAGCTAAAAACACAATTGCTGTTTTTGGCAATGGTTTAGAAATAATCTATCCAAAAGTAAATAAAAATCTTATAGAAACAATTTATCAAGAAGGTTTGGCACTTAGTTTTTTTGAACCAGATTTTAAAGCAACAAATTGGAGTTTTGTAGCAAGAAATGAACTTGTTGTAGCTTTGGGAGAGTGTTTAATTGTAACTGAGGCAAATAGCAAAAGCGGTAGTATGCGAAGTGTTGAATTTGCACTTGCTCAGGGTAAAAAGATTTTTGTTTTACCACATCGTTTAAATGAATCGAAAGGAACAAATGAGCTTTTAGCTAAAGGTTTGGCTGTGCCAATTTTTGATATTGAAAGTTTTTTAGATAGTTTTGGGACAGTGCAAGAGCAAAAAGATGAGTTTAGTCTCTTTATGCAAAATAATCCAACTTTAGATGAAGCAATTGCAAAATTTGGCACTAAAGTTTATGAAGCAGAGCTTGAAGGAAAAATACAAATTATTAATGGAAAATGCTTTTTAGTGTAAGCTTCAAAAGAAGCTTATTTACTTTTATTAGCCTCTTTTGAAGTTTGAGGGCTTTGTTTTGTTGGTGTATTGTTTTTAATAGTTTTTGTTGTGTTTGTTTCTTTTTTAGTAGCATTGCTTTCTTTTGTTGCATTATTTTCTTTACTTAAAGAAGAGTGGAGTCCAAATTTAATTAAGGCTTCAACATATTTTTCTTGAGCATATCCTACATGAATATCGATTGGATTACCTTGAGTATCAAATGCAATTAAAAATGGGATTGCTCCTTGCCATCCAGCTCTTGTTCCAACATATCGTACAAAATCGCTTACTTGACTTTGTGCAAAGACGTGATAATTAATGCCCATTTTTTTAGCAAATGCTTTGAGCTCATTTGGAGGAGTCATTTGAACTTCAATTGCAATCATTGCCATTTTATCTTTATATTTTTTATTTAAATCAATATAATGGCTAATAGAATAAAGACATGGAGGACAATGTGTTCCCCAAAATTCAATTAATACGACTTTATTTTTAAAATCTGGAAATTTAAGCCCTTCTTTTGTACCTATTACAGTAATTTTTTCTCCATTAATATCGGTAATTTCAAATTTTGGTTGTTGATTTTGTGCTGCAAAAAGTGTAGTTAGAAAAAAGGTTATAGCAAAAAGAATTTTTTTCATAAAAAGCCTTTCATAAAAATTTGTTTAGATTATAACAAATCTTTGTTAATAAAGTGTGTAGCTTTGCTATAATTAGAAAAAATAAAGGTGCTTTATGAAAGTTTTTATTTTATTTTTTGTAGTTGTAAGTTTTGTTTATGCAAAAGTAAGCGATAAAGAGATAGCTAATTTATTTATTTTGGGTTTTTATGGCACAAGTGCCAAAGTTGGAACTCAAATTCATAGTGATATTTGTAAGGGGCTTGGAGGGGTTATTTTGTTTGGGAAATCACCTGTGCAAAGAGGAGCTATCAAAAATTTTGCAACAAAAAAGCAATTACAAAAGCTTATTTATGAGCTTAAATCTTGCAACACCAAGCCTTTTATTGCAATTGATCAAGAAGGAGGAGCAGTTGAGAGGGTAAAATTTACTCACTATCCAAGTGCAAAAGTTGTAGCGAAAAAAGGAAGTAAATTTGCTAAAAAAACTTATCTTGCTATGGCAAAAGAATTACATGAGCTTGGATTTAACCTTAACTTTGCGCCAGTAGCTGATGTTGCAATTAATCCTAAAAATAGAGTTATTGTAAAATGGGGACGCAGTTTTGGTAATGTAGATGAAGTAATAAAATATGATAGCATTTTTATTGATGCAATGCATCAATTTAATATTGCTACAACACTTAAGCACTTTCCAGGACATGGTTCTTCGTTTAGTGATACGCATAAAGGATTTGTAGATGTAAGTTTTACTTGGCAAGAAAAAGAGCTTTTGCCTTATAAAGTTTTAAAAAATAAAACAGATGCTGTAATGGTAGCGCATATTTTTAATAAAAATTTAGATCCAAAATATCCAGCTTCTCTTTCAAAAAAAATTGTAACAAATCTTTTAAAAGAGCAAATTGGCTTTAGAGGAGTTGTAATTAGTGATGATTTACAAATGGGAGCGATTCGAAAATATTATGGCTTAAAAGAAGTCATTGCAAAAAGTTTAAATGCAGGAGTGGATGTTATGCTTTTTGCTAATCAAGTATCACCTTCAAAAGTGATTCATTTAGATACGCTTATTAAAATTACAAAAGAGCTTTTAAAAGAAAAAAGAGTAAGTGAAGCAAGAATTAAAGAAGCAAATCAAAAAATTAATCAATTAAAAGCAAGGCTTTATCAATGAAAAAGATGGCTGCAATTGATTTTGGATTAAAAAGAGTAGGGCTTGCATTTTGTTTTGATGGAAATATCGTTTTACCCCAAAAAGCAATCGTTGGAGCTAATATGCAAGAGAGTGCTAAAAAACTTAGCAAAACGTTGCAAGAGTGGGGGATTGAGCTTTTAGTTGTTGGGATTCCAAAAGGAGGAAGTGCTGAGGAAGAGATGGAAAAACTTATTAAAGAATATATTGCAATGCTTGATATTCCTAATATTAAAGTTGAATATATTGATGAAGCATTTAGTTCTTATGAAGCAAAAGAACTTACCAAAGGTAAAATCAAGCACAAAAGAGATGGACGGCTTGATTCAATTGCTGCAAAAATTATTTTGGAGCGCTTTTTGGGGATTTAATAAAAAAAGCGCCTTTTTCTTTTAAAAAGTCCTGGAGCATCAATAATAAAATTAATGCAGCGTGAATGAATTGGTTTTGCTCCTTGGATTAATTTTTTTAGATTATCACCTTTACCCTTTAGTGAGATTCGAATCTCTGCTAAGATAGGTCCTTTGCAAAAGGTAGCAATTTTATTTTTGATTTTTGGGTCAATTAGCTTTGCTGCAACCATTTTTAGTTTTGCCAAACTCACTCTTTTGCCAATATTTTGGCGAAGAAATTCTCCAATAGTCTCATCAGCTTGTTTTGTTAGAATCAAGGCATCGTGAAAATACTCATTTGGTTTATTGCTATAGCATGAACCATGTTTATAATATTCATGGCGTTGTAAATAACTTAGGCTTCCTGGCATATAAAGAGCAAGTAACTCTTTAATTTGAGGATTAAGATTTAATGGTGGTAAAGCTCTCCAGCGCTTTGCTTTATCTAAAGCAATAATAGAACTATCAACATTACAATAACTTCTCTTTTGTGGCCAAAGTCCATGCAAAGCTAAATGATTTTTATAAACTTCGCCATTTAATTTACACTCTTTACGATTCGAGTGATTTTCGCAAAAACTATTGTGCCACGTTAAAACTAAGAGCGAATCTATCTCTTCATTTTTTTTAAATAAAGCTGGAAGTGCATAAAGTTTATTTTGAATTTTATTTAAAAAGCTTTCTTTTTCAAAACAACTGCTATCTACCCATCTTCTTTTAGGCAAAGCATTTGGAATAAGGATAGAGTAGTTATTTTTTACTTTTTTTAATATTTTATAACTTTGCCCTTTATTTAGAACAATATGGCCACTATTGTAGTTGTGGTTAAAGTCGTTAAAAGCTTCGCAATTTTTCGTAGCACTTAGTTCAAAGCCAAAAGAAAAAAAGCTTAAGCCTAAAAATAGTAAGAGCTTTTTCATCTTATAAATCCTGTTCAATTACTTTTTTAAAGGTATTAAAATAGATATCTTTTGCTTTTTCTAAATCGATTGTAATATCATTAATTGTTATTTTATTGCTCTCTGTTTTTCCTATAACTTCAGCCTCAATGCCAAGTTCATTTGCTAAATTTAAAACTTTCTCAAGGTTTTCTTCTTTTAGGCTAACAATGGCTCTGCTTTGAGATTCATCAAAAAGTTCTAAATCTTTTAAAGAAGTTTTTACATTACATCCCATATTTGAAATTGCACAGACTTTATAAAGAGCAATTGCAAGTCCACCAATATTTAAATCTTTTGCACTCTCAAGTAAGCCTTGTTCATTTGCTTTAATTATAAAATCCCAAAGTTTTAGTTCTTTTTCATAATCAATATCGCTAATTTCACCTCTAATTTCATTTTGCATCTCTTTTAAAAGTAAAGAGCCACCATATTCACCTTTGGTTTTGCCAAGTAAAACAATGATATCACCTTCGTTTTTAAATTTTGAATGAAGGACTCTCTCTTGCGACTCATTGAGCCCTACCATGGCAATAGAAGGAGTAGGGAAGATACTTTCCCCATTTGTTTCGTTATAAAGCGAGACATTTCCACTAACTACTGGCGTATTAAGTGCTGAGCATGCTTCTTTAATACCTTCGCATCCTTTAGCAAATTGCCACATTACTTCTGGATTTTCTGGGTTTCCGTAATTTAGGCAATCTGTAATTGCCAAAGGTCTTGCACCAGTCATTGCAACGTTTCTTCCACTTTCTACTACAGCTAAAGCTGCACCTTTTTTAGGGTCGATATAACAATATCTTGGGTTACAATCGCTACTTAAAGCTAAGGCTTTGCCATTTTCTTTTACTCTTATTACGCTTGCATCAAGGCTTCCTGGAGCTTTTTGGGTATTTGTTTGAACAGTATAGTCATATTGGCTATAAACCCATGATTTATCAACTACATCTAAAGAGTGTATTAGTTTTTCAAAAATCTCTTGATTACTTTTTGCTTTAATTGGTTCTAAATTGATTGTTTTTATCTCTTTAAGGTAGCTTGGTTCTTTAATTGGTCTATCTAGGACTGGAGCTTCTTCGCTAACAGGAGCAACAGGAATATCAGCAACTTTTTCGCCATGCCAAAAGAGCTCCATTCGTCCAGTATCAGTTACTTCTCCAATAACTTCAGCATCTAAATCCCACTTTTTAAAAATTTCAATAACTTTATCTTCACTTCCTTTTTTAGCACATATAAGCATTCGCTCTTGTGATTCACTAAGCATAAATTCATATGGAGTCATTCTCTCTTCTCTGGCTGGAACTTTATCTAAATACATTCTCATACCACTACCACTTCTTCCAGCCATTTCAAAGCTAGAACTTGTTAGTCCAGCAGCACCCATATCTTGAATACCAATAACATAATCAGTTTTAAATAATTCTAAGCATGCTTCAAGAAGTAGTTTTTCAGTAAAAGGGTCTCCAACTTGTACTGTTGGGCGAAGTTTTTTACTCTCTTCTGTAAAGCTATCACTACTCATTACAGCGCCGCCAAGCCCATCGCGTCCAGTTTTTGAACCAACATAAATTACTGGGTTGCCAACACCTTCTGCTTTTGCGTAAAAAATTTCATCAGCTTTTGCAAGTCCAAGAGAGAATGCATTTACTAAAATATTGCCATTATAGCAACTCTCAAAGCTCATTTCTCCACCAACAGTGGGAATTCCCATACAGTTTCCATAACTTCCAATACCATCTACAACACCTCGAACCAAATGGCGCAGATAGCGATTTGTCTCACTATTACCATCAATATCACCAAAACGGAGTGAATTTAAGTTCGCAACTGGGCGTGCACCCATTGTAAAAATATCTCTTAAAATTCCCCCAACTCCAGTTGCTGCTCCTTGAAATGGCTCTATATAGCTTGGATGGTTGTGGCTTTCCATCTTAAATACAGCTGCCATTCCATCACCAATATCAATAACTCCAGCATTTTCACCCGGACCTTGAATCACCCATGGTGCTTTTGTTGGAAAACCACTTAAATATTTTTTTGAAGATTTGTAAGAGCAGTGTTCACTCCACATTGCACTAAAAATACCAATTTCTACTAAATTTGGCTCTCTGCCTAAAATCTCTTTAATATGAGCATAATCTAATTTTGAGAGTTTATGTGCTTTTAAGATTTCGTCTATATTTTCTAATTGCTGTGACATTAAAAACCCTTAAGAAAAAATTTGCTTTATTTTACTAAAATTGCACTAAAGGATGGATAAATTTAATTTGAATATAATTTGCATATGGAAAAAATAAAGAAGTATTTTAAAGAAATAGTTTTTGTAGTTTTATTTTTAATTATTGGAAGTGGTGTTGTTGGATATTTAAGAAGCGCAAATGTAGAAGCTAACAATTTAGTGCTTTTAAAAAATTTTCAAAGTATAGATGGCATTGAAATTAAGAAAAAGTTACAAGAGAAAAAAGTATTAGTCGTGCAATTTTGGGGAACTTGGTGTCCTGTATGCCGCCAAGAGTTAAGTTCTTTAGAAAAAATTGCAAAGAAAAAAGATATAAATTTAATAACAATTGCTGTAAATAGTGGAAGTAATCAAGAAATTAAAGCTTTTTTACAAAAACATAATGTTAATTTTTTGGTTATTAATGACTTCAATGGCACAATTGCAAAAAAATTTAAAGTTTCTCTTTATCCAACAACAATTTATTATAGTGCCAATAGAAAAAAAGTTTTAAAAGATAGTGGATTTACAAGCTATCTTGGATTTTTATCTCGAATAAAATTAATGGAGCAATTTGATGCAAAGTGATATAAGTAAAGAAATTTTAGAGCAAATTCCAACACCTTGTTGGCTTTTGGAAGAGAAGTTATTAAGAAGAAACTTAGAAATATTAAAAAATATAAAAGATAAAACGGGAGTAAAAATATTATTGGCTCTTAAAGGTTATGCGCTTTGGAAGTCGTTTGATTTAGTAAGAGAGTATCTTGATGGATGTTGTGCAAGTGGATTAAATGAAGCACTTTTAGCTAAAGAGGAGTTTAAAAAAGAGGTGCATACCTATTCACCAGCTTTTAAAGAAGAAGAGATTGAAAAGATTGCACAAATTTCAAATCATTTAGTTTTTAATTCTATCAACCAATTAAAAAAATTTACTAAAAAAGCTAAAGAGGTAAATAAAGATATTTCTTTAGGGCTTAGAGTAAATCCAGGTATTTCAGCAGCTCCTGTTGAGCTTTATAATCCATGCGCTCCATATTCACGACTTGGAGTTACAAAAGACAATTTTGATGAAAGTGTTTTAGAAGTTATTGATGGGCTTCATTTTCATGCCCTATGTGAAGAGGATGCAAGCTCTTTAGAAGTGGTTTTAAAAGCATTTATAGAAAAGTTTGGAAAATATTTTGATAAGCTAAAATGGGTAAATTTTGGAGGAGGGCATCATATTACAAAAAAAGGTTACAATAAAGAGTTTTTGATAAGACTATTGCGAGATTTTAAGGCACAATATCCCCATTTGCAAATCTATTTAGAGCCTGGAGAAGCAGTTGGGTGGGAGAGTGGAGTATTAATTGCAAGTGTGCTTGATATTGTAGAAAATGGAATGAAAATTGCAATTTTAGATATATCTGCCGAAGCTCATATGCCAGATACTATTATAATGCCATATCGTGCAGAGGTTAGAGGAGCAAAAGAGCCTAACTTGTTACCTTATACGTATAGATTAGGTGGGAATACTTGTTTATCTGGTGATATTATGGGTGATTATAGTTTTAGTAAGCCTTTACAAATTGGAGATAAAATTATTTTTGAAGATCAAATGCACTATACGATGGTAAAAGCTACAACTTTTAATGGAATTAATCTACCTTCTATTGCAATTTTAAAAGAGGATAAAGCGATTGAAATTATAAGAAAATTTGGATATGAAGATTTTAAAAATAGATTAAGTTAATTCATATCTTCCAATAAAGGTGATAAATCTTCCTTTTTTATCACCTTTTCGATAGCTAAAATAACTTTTGTTACAACAGCTCGTGCAATGAGGACTTATTTGAATATTTTTTTCTTTAAGACCAAGTTTAAGGAGTATTTCTTTATTTATAAGGGCAATATCAAGCATAAATTTTTGATTGAGTTTTTCTTTTAATGCTTTAGGATAGGCAAAAAACTCTTTTGCAACTTCTATATCTACTTCATAACAGCATTTTCGAATCATAGGACTCATTGCAATTAAAATATTTTCTTTTTTGGCTCCTTTGCTAAGCATTAAATCAATCATATTTTTTACAATTAGCTTTTTAGTGCCTCTCCATCCAGCATGCACTGCACCAATCACTTCTGCCTTTGGCTCATAAGCAACGATTCCGCCACAATCTGCCGTTAGAATTGTTAATAAAAGATTTGGCTTTGTCGTAATAAAACCATCTGCATTGAGTGCAAGTTCACTCCATTTTTCTTTGAGTGTTATTTTATCTAAGTCAAGAACTTTATTGCCATGGACTTGAACTAAAGAGATAACTTGAAACTCTTTTGGAAAGGCTTTTAAAAATTGGTTTCGATTTTTAAAAACGGCTTTTTTTTCTTCTTCGTTATGTATAGTATGAAGCGCTAAAGAAAAATTAAGAGGGAAAGAGCTTTCCTTTTTAGTTGAACCTGCATAAATATTTGGAAAGTTGCGAAATATATCAAATTGAGCCCAATTTTTCATACCTAAAACTTTTTTAGCTATAATGATAGCATAATTTTAGCAAAAAGGTAAATAGTTGTTTTTTAAAATAATTTTAGATTATATTATACAACTTACAAAACATTTTAATTATCTTTTAATTATTCAAATTTTACCAATACTTTTAATTTCTACAAAACTTATAAAAGAAATGAGCCCAACACTCTATCATAAACAAATTGCTTATTATATTTTATCACTTTTTGTTTTTATTATTGCATCTTACATTCCTTGGCGCTATCTTTTGTGGCTTGTAGCACCTTTAAGTTATATTATTAATTCTATACTTCTTTTTGCAGTTTTGGTTGCAGGAAAAACAATTCTTGGTGCAACAAGGTGGTTGGCACTTCCTGGAGGCATTACAATTCAGCCTTCAGAATTTATGAAATTAACTATTTTACTCTTTTTAGCATGGTATGTTGCAAAATACCCGCCGCCAAAAGGTAGGGGATATGGGCTATTTCAATTTATCCTCTTATCCATTATTATTTTATTGCCTTCGCTTTTAATCTTAAAAGAGCCAGATTTAGGAACGACTCTTTTGCTTTTGCTTGGAGCTTATGGAGTATTATTTGTCGTTGGAATTAATTGGAAAATTGTTATTACGTTAGTTGTTGCTCTTGCATTTGCTACACCTCTTGCTTATAAATATGCGCTTAAACCTTATCAAAAAAAACGTATCGAAGATTTTTTAGGAAAGCCAAGTTATCAAGTTCAGCAAGCCTTAATTGCTATAGGTTCAGGTGGAAAAGAGGGCAAACCTAAAGAAGAAGCCACCCAAACACAGTTAAAATTTTTACCGGTTGCAACAACAGATTTTATATTTGCTTATTTAGGAGAGCGTTTTGGTTTTAAAGGAATGGTAATTGTAGTAGGACTCTATGTTTTACTTATTATTCATCTTTTAATTATCTCTTATATTTATAAAGATGATTACCAGATTGTTGTTATCTCAAGTGGTTTGGCAATTTTGTTTTTTGTTTATATGGGTGTAAATATTTATATGGTGATTGGTTTAGCTCCAGTTGTTGGAGCTCCGCTTCCTATGTTTAGTCATGGTGGGACTTCGTTTGTTATTTTTGCATTTATGTTTGGAATTTTAGAAAATTTAATCTCTTTTAAAGCTTATAAGCCGTATAATTCCGACACCAAAATTGACATGGTTGGTCAAAAGAAAGACGCGAAAAAAAAGTCTTCTTTACGGGTCTTTAGCTCAGTTGGTTAGAGCTCTCGGCTCATAACCGAGCGGTCCCGGGTTCGAGTCCCGGAGGACCCACCATCTCCTTAAAAAAAATCAAAAAAACGTCCTCTCCTAAAAAAGAAAAAATTTATAAGCTATTATTTCCCCTTTTGGGGTTTAAAAAAGAGAGTAGTTAAAGTCTTCAAAATCTAAGATCTCTTGTGCATTAAATTGATAGCAAAAAGTAAAAGTAAAATATTCTCTTTTTAAAATTGCTTGAACTTCTTGATTATTTTTTGCCCAAAAAGGTTTTAGATTTTCTTCTAACTTAATTTCTGGTGGGGTAATAACAATTGCTTTTGTCCATTTACTCGATTTTTTAATGTAAAGTAAGGCTTTATTAATCGTTGGTAGATGATTGGTAAAAATAACTACTTTATCGCTTTTTCCTTTTGGCAAAGCTTGTAAAAAGTTATTAATGTAAAAGGGATGAAAGGCGTTAAAGTAGTGGATTTTATTAATATCATAAGGTGTATCAAATTGTTTTAAAAATGCTGTAACTTTTTGTAAATACTCAAAATAAAAGGGAGGTATAGGGATGTTTTGATAGATAAATTTTTCTAATTTAAAAGTAGTTTTTAATAAAGAATCATCAATTATTTCACCTTTGCATTTTTTTTCTAAAGTTAGATATTGTGGGGTTAATTTTTGTGCACACTCTAAGTCGTTTAGAATAATTATTTCGTAATTGCTATTTAAAATAAGTTCGAATCGTTTTTGCCAATTATTGGGAGCTATTGCAAAAAGTTTGCTTTTTCTTAAAAGAATTTGTTTTAAAAGAGCACTTTCAATTTCATTCATATAAAAAATTTTTTGTTTTTTTTGCAAAATAATATAGCGCAAAAATTTAATTGTAGCTTCTTGAAGTGAGGTTACTTTAATGTATGCAACGTCGTTTTCTTCTATGGGTAAATCACCTTCAAATACAATTGCGTAGGCTCCATTTTGTAAAGCTTTTTTAGCACTCTCTTCATCTATTGCAAAAAATAAATCTCCAAGCTCAACTTTTGAAGGAAAAATAGTTGCTCCTTCTACCTTTTTAATAGAAGGAGAGCTAATAAGTTTACCATCAATAAGGTTAATGAGGTTTTCTATCGTCATTATGAAACTTTTGTTCCAGCTTGTTTTGGTTTTTCTGGGCGAAGGAGAGAAAGACCATTTTCATCTTTTGCTGCAAGTAGCATTCCTTCGCTTAAATACCCCATGAGTTTAGCAGGTTTTAAGTTTGCTACAACACATACTTGGGTATTGATAAGTTCTTGCGGCTTATACCACTCTTTAATGCCAGCGACAATTTGGCGTGGTTTTTCTTCGCCTAAATCTACTTGTAAAAGGAGTAATTTTTTACTTTTTGGCACTTCTTTAGCTTCAAGAATCGTTCCAATTTTAAGTTCTGTTTTGAAAAATTCATCAATTGTTATAATACCACTCTCTTTTGAAGATTCTTTTTTACTCTCTTTTTTAGGTGTTTGTTCTTTTTGAGTTTTTGATGGTTCAGCCATTAACTCTTTTTCAATTTTAGGGAAAAGTGGTGGAATTTTTTCGATTATAAAATCTTCTAAAAGTGCTTTTTGTTTGATATATTTATCGTATGAGTTTGGAGAAATTTCAAATCCAAGGGCGTGAGCAATTTTTTGAGTTGTTTTTGGCATAACAGGATGTAGTAAAAGAGCTACTTTTGCTAAAATATTAGCTATTAGACCATTTAGGGCTAATGCTTTATCTTCTTGATTATTTTTCATTAAATTCCAAGGTTGATAGGTATCGATTGCTTTATTGGCAATTGATAAAAGCTTCCAAAGTTCTTCTAAATATTTGTTAAGTTGCATATTAAAAACAAACTCTTCTAAAGAATCAATGATTGTCTCAACTTCTCCTAATTCTTTTGCAAAAAATTTTTTTACATCACAAGAGCTGATTTTTCCTTCGTTATATTTAGAGCTCATTCCAATAAGGCGATTTAAAAGGTTACCCAAATCGTTTCCTAAATCGGAATTTATTCGATCCATTAAAGCTTTTTGACTAAAGTCTCCATCACCACCAAAAGGAACTTCACGTAACATAAAATATCGAAAATTTTCTAAGCCATAAATATTGGCCACCTCTTTTGGATTTATGACATTTCCTTTTGATTTACTCATTTTTTCACCATTTCTGGTCCACCAACCATGTGCAGCAATATGTTTTGGAAGCTCTAAATCAAGACTCATCAAAAAGGCTGGCCAATAGATTGCATGAAAACGTAATATATCTTTTCCAATTAAATGCACTTTTGCTGGCCAAAAGTCCATTTTCTCTTCGTTTGTGCCATAGCCTAAAGCTGTAATATAATTCATTAGTGCATCAAGCCAAACATAAATAACATGTTTTGGATCATTAATTGATTTTGGTAATTTAATACCCCAATCAAAACTTGTTCTGGTAATTGAGAGATCTTCTAAACCATTTTCAACGAATCGAATAACTTCGTTTCTTCTTGTTTTTGGTAAAATACAATTTGGTTTTTCTTTATACCAGGCTAAAAGCTTATCTTGATATTTTGAGAGTTTAAAAAAGTAGCTCTCTTCTTCTACAATCGTTGTTTGTTTCCCACAATCTGGGCAAAATTCTCCATCAACAATTTGCGTTTCAGTAAAAAAAGTTTCACAACTAATGCAATAGTGTCCTTTATACATTCCTTTATAGATATCACCTTTGTTATACATAATTTCAAAGGCTTTTTGCACACCAATTACATGCTCTTTATCAGTCGTTCGGATAAATTTATCATAACTTATTTCAAATTCATCCCAGAGATTTTTAAATTTTGCACTAATTTCATCTGCATACTCTTTTGGGCTTTTGCCTCTTTGTTTTGCAGCTTGTTCAATCTTTTGACCATGTTCATCAGTTCCTGTTAAAAAGAAAGTTTCATGCCCTATAAGTCTTGAATATCTTGCTAAAGTATCAGCTATAATTGTTGTATAAGCGTGACCAATATGAGGAACATCGTTTACATAATAAATTGGAGTAGTAATATAGACCTTTTTGCAACTATTACTCATTTGTAACCTTCTTGGAATAATTTTTTTATTATTTTATCTAAAAAGAGAAAAACTTCTTTTAAAAATGGTATAATTTTTAACAAAAATAAAAAGGAGCTTTGAATGGAGATTAAAAAATGTAATTCTTTAGAAGAAGCAAGAGCTGAAATTGATAAAATTGATGAAAAGATAGTAGAACTCATTGCAACAAGAAATGCTTATATTAAACAAATAGCGCATTTTAAAAATTCAGTCGAAGAGGTAAAAGCAAAAGATAGAATTGATGATGTTATTAATAGAGTAAGAGCAAAAGCGATTGAACTTGATTTATCTCCAAACTTAATAACAGAACTTTATATAAAAATGATTGATGCAATGGTAGATAGTGAGATTAGTGAATTTAAAAATGCAAAAAATTACTAAAAAAAGCTCCTTTTTGTTTAAATAAGACAAAATTTCTCCGGTTTTAATAAAAATTGTGCTAAAATCCTTGACATATCAACGTAACTTTGCTATAAAGTTAATAAAAATTAATAAAAAGGTTTGGCTATGGCACAAGAAGAGGTAAAAAAAGCCATATCTGGTGAGTATAAACTTGGTTTTGAAATAGATATTGAGCAAGATACTGTTCCACCAGGGCTTAATGAAGATGTAATTCGGTTCATTTCTGCAAAGAAAAATGAACCAGAGTGGATGACAAATTTACGGCTTAAAGCTTATAATATTTGGAAAAACATGGAAGAGCCACATTGGGCAAAAGTTGAATATGAACCGATTGATTATCAAGCCATTTCATACTTTTCGGCTCCTAAAAAGCCGCCAAGCTCACTTGATGAAGTTGATCCAAAAATTTTAGAAGCATATGAAAAACTTGGAATTCCTCTTGAAGAGCAAAAAGCACTTCAAGGAATTGCAGTTGATGCAGTTGTTGATTCAGTTTCAGTTAAAACTACTTTTAGAGAAGAACTCCAAAAACATGGAATTATCTTTTGCTCAATTTCAGAAGCAATTAGAGATTATCCAGAGTTAGTCCAAAAGTATATGTTTAGTGTTGTTCCAATGAATGATAATTTTTTTGCAGCACTCAATTCTGCAGTATTTACAGATGGAACTTTTGTTTATATTCCAAAAGGTGTAAGATGCCCAATGGAGCTTAGTACTTATTTTAGAATTAATGCAATAAATACAGGGCAGTTTGAGCGAACACTTATTATTGCTGATGAAGGAAGTTATGTAAGTTATAACGAAGGATGTTCTGCTCCAATGCGTGATGAAAATCAATTGCATGCTGCAGTTGTTGAGCTAATAGCGCTTAAAGATGCAGAGATTAAATACTCAACTATTCAAAACTGGTATCCTGGTGATGAAACTGGTAAAGGTGGTATTTATAATTTTGTAACTAAAAGAGGACTTTGTGAGGGAGAAAACTCCAAAATTTCATGGACACAAGTTGAGACTGGTTCAGCCATTACTTGGAAGTATCCAAGCTGTATTTTAAAAGGAGATAACTCTGTTGGAGAGTTTTATTCCGTTGCAGTAACAACCTTAGCACAACAAGCAGATACTGGAACAAAGATGATTCATCTTGGTAAAAATACAAGCTCTACAATTATTTCTAAAGGTATTTCGGCAATGAAGGGTCAAAATACTTATCGAGGGCTTGTCAAAATTGGAGCAAATGCCAAGGGAGCAAGAAATTATAGTGAATGTGACTCACTTTTAATTGGAAGTGAATGTGGTGCGCATACTTTTCCATATTTAGAAGATAAAAATGCACTTGGGCAAATTGAACATGAAGCAACTACTACAAAAATTAGTGAAGAGCAACTTTTTTATTTGCGTCAAAGAGGAATAAACGAAGAAGATGCTGTTAGTATGATAGTTCATGGATTTTGTAAAGAGGTATTCTCTCAATTACCAATGGAGTATGCAGTAGAAGCAAGAGCATTATTAAATTTAACATTAGAAGGAAGTGTAGGATGAGTAAGATTTTAGAAATTAAAAATTTAAAAGCAAAAATCGGAAATAAAGAAATTTTAAAAGGATTAAATTTAGATTTAGAAGAGGGTAAAGTTCATGCGATTATGGGACCAAATGGAGCTGGTAAATCAACTCTTTCAAAAGCAATTGTAGGACATTTTGATGTAGAAGTTACTGATGGAGAGATTTTGTATAAAGGCAAAAATATTGTTGATTGGGAACCAGAAGAGCGTGCACTTGAAGGAATTTTTTTAAGCTTTCAGCATCCTGTTGAAATTCCAGGTGTAAATAATGCATACTTTTTACGAACTGCAGTAAATGCTAAAAGAAAGCATGAAGGAAAAGAAGAGCTTAATGCTGCTGAGTTTTTACGAAAAATGAGAAGCTTGGCAAATGAGCTTGGGCTTAAGCCTGAACTTTTAAATAGAAGTTTAAATGAAGGCTTTAGTGGTGGTGAGAAAAAAAGAAATGAAGTACTTCAAATGATGATGCTTGAGCCAAATTTAGTTATTTTAGATGAAATTGATTCAGGTCTTGATATTGATGCTCTAAGAGCGGTGAGCGAGGGTATTAATAAGATGAAAGATGGTAAAAGAAGCTTTTTGGTAATTACTCATTATAGTAGAATTTTAGATTATATTAAACCAGATTATATTCATGTTTTAAAAGATGGCAAAATTGTTAAAACTGCTGGAGCTGAACTTGTAAAAGAGCTTGAAGAAAAAGGTTATAGCGAATTTGAGGAGAAGTGATGAAGTTAGAAATATTAAATGCAATGAGTGAGCAAGAAATTATTGAAGCTCTTGGTACAAGGAAAGAAAAAATTGAAATTGCCAGAAAATTAAAAGAGCTTAAACTCCCTCATAAAAAAAGTGAAAAGTATCGATATTACGATATTGAAAGTTTTTTACACAAAGAGATTACTTTGCCAAAGAGTGGATTTGAAGCTAAAGAGCATAAAAATGCTTTAATTATTGAAAATGCCAAAGTTATAGCTATTCCTAAGCAAGAGGGAGTAGAAGTTACATTTAAAGAATTTAGCGATGTTGCAAGTAATCATTTTGATTCGCTCTATTATCTAAGCCATCTTTTAAACCAAAAAGCAATTGTTATTCGAATAAGTAAAGATAGTAACTTTGAAATTAAACATATTGTAAGTAGTAATGAATTTTTAAGTTATAGAATTGTTTTATTTGTTGATAGTAATGTAAAAGCAAAAGTATATGAGAGTTTTGAATATTGTGGGGATAATTTAGATAGATTGCTCTATGGTATTGATGCAATTATAGCAAGGGATGCTTCGCTTGATTTTATAAAAAATCAAACGCTCAATTTTTCAGTTGAGCCAATTGCAACAAACTATTTTAAGCTTGATTCAAATGCAACTTGTAACTTTTTAACGTTTGATTTTACATCAAAAAGTGGGCTTAATATTTTTAAAGCTGAGCTGAAAGAGCATGCTCATTTTGATGCAACGCATCTTATTTATGGAACAAATAGTGCTAAAATTGGAACAATAAGCGAGATTGAACATACTGAAAAAAGTGCAAAATCAAATCAAGATGCAAGAGCTATTTTAAATGAGAAAGCAAGAGGTATTTTTGATGCTTTAATTCGTGTAACAAAAGAAGGAATCTATGCAAGTGCACATCAAAATTCAAAAGCTATTTTATTAAATAGCGGTGCATATATGGCAAGTAAACCGCAATTAGAAATCTATATTGATGATTTAGAAGCAAGTCATGGTTCTACAACGGGACAGCTTGATAAGACACAATTATTTTATTTAAGATCAAGAGGAATTAATGAAGTTGAAGCAAGAAAAATGCTTATTTTAGCTTTTGCAAATAGTGCAATTAGCAAAATTGAAGATGAAACTATTTTTAATAGGGTTCAAATTGATTTTGAAAAAGCCTATTATGGAGATACAAAACTTGATTGCATCAAGACATGTCATGAATGTGAGGAAAATATACTAAAGGGATAAAAATGAAAAGTATTGATGAAGTAATTAATGAATATAAAAGTGATTTTGATTTGTTTGAAAATGACAAAGATGCGAAATTAGAATATATTTTTGATTTAGGAAAGCGTCATCAAAGCTTACCAGAAGAACTTAAAAATGATGCAACTTTTATTCATGGCTGTGCATCTCCAGCTTGGCTAGCAGCTGAATGTAAAGATGGAGTGCTTATTTTAAAAGGTGAAGGTACAAGTGAGATGGCAAAAGGAATGTTAACACTTTTGCTTGATATTTTCAGTAATAAACCTGCACAAGAAATTTTGGATTTTGATCCTAAAAATTTAAATAAACTTGGAATAATTGAGCTTTTATCACCAGTGAGACAAAAGAGCCTTCAAGCTTTTTTAGAAAAAGTATATATGTATGCAAAGCTGTGTAAAGAGGGTAAACTATGAAAGATTTACGTGAAGTAACTCCCCAAGAGACTAAAAAAAGAGTGATAGAAGAGTTACAAAAAATTTATGATCCAGAAATTCCAGTTGATATTTATAATTTGGGATTAATTTATGATGTTAATTGTTGGAAAGATGAGGTAAGTAAGCTTAATCATTGCAAAGTTGTCATGACACTAACTTCTCCAACTTGTTCAATGTCTGATGTAATTGTAGATTTAGTTAAAACTATTCCAAATAGAATGGATGGTGATTTAGAAGAGCTTGATGTAGAACTTACCTTTGATCCACCATGGGATCAAAGTAAAATGAGTGATGAAGCTAAGCTTGCTTTAGGCTTGCTCTAAGCCAAAAGCTTGCCTTTTTATGCTACAATCTTTTTATGAAAGTTGTTATATTTTTTATTCTTACTGCTTTAGTTTATGCTAAAGATATAAAAATTGCTACCTATAATGTTGATAATCTTTTTGATTTAACTTATAATAAGAGTGAATATAAAGAGTATATTCCAAACACCCATAATTGGACAAAAGCTATTTTGGAAAAAAAGTTAGCCCATATAACGCAAGTTATATGTGAAGTTAATGCAGATGTAATAGGCTTGCAAGAAATAGAAAATGAAAATGCATTGCATCTTTTACAAGAGCATTTGCAAAAAAGCGGATGTAATTATCCATATGCGGCTATTACACACAAAATTGGCTCTTCTATCCAAGTGGCACTATTATCTAAAATTCCTTTGAAGCAAAAACGAAGTTTAAGAGTTAGTTTTTCTCCAGCTGATAGAGATATTTTAGAAGTAGAGTTAAAAACGAATCCTTCTTTAACAATTTTTGTCAATCATTGGCGCTCAAAAAGAGCACCAGAGAGTCAACGCTTAAAATATGCAAAAGTGCTTAAAAAACAACTTTTAAAAATGCCAAAAGAAAAAGAATATATCATTTTAGGTGATTTTAACAGTGAATATAATGAGTGTTCTAATTTAAAAAAGCGCTTTAACGATACTAATGGAGAGTGTGGAATTGATAAAACACTTCAAACAATTTATCATGGAAGGCTCATTCGATTAAATCAAAAAGTTCCGCTTTCTTTTTATCTTTATAACTTATGGTCTGAAGTACCAGCACATAAAAGATGGAGTCATGATCAATTTGGCTTAAAAGAAGCAATTGATTCTATCATTATTCCTCCAAGCTTGCTTGATAATAAAGGGTGGCACTATAAAAAGGGAAGTTTTAGAGTTTTTAAAAAGGCTTATTTATTTAAAAAAGGCTCATTGCTAAATCGCTGGGAGATAAAAAATGGGAAACATACAGGCAAAGGATTTTCAGATCATTTGCCGCTTGTTGCAGTTTTTTCTAATAATGAGCCCACTCCTAAAAAGTATGAAACTTGGATTGACAAGTTGTGGCAGCTTATTTTCCCAAAGGTAAAAGAAAAAAGTATTAAAGAAAAAAAAGCTAAAGAAATTGATTTTGAAAAACTCTATTACTTAAAATATTTAAAATATCCAGCCATTATTAAAAATGTGTGTTTAATTTATAAAAGAGGAGACATTGGAGTAATTAAAAAAAATCCCTCTTCTTTAGCTATAGTTTTATATAAGAGTGCTGATGGAATGAATGAGGGGAGTTGCTATGATTTAAAAGTTTATAAAAAGATTAATTATTATGGTTTACAAGAGATAACAGATTTCGATATACTTAAAAAAGGCAAGAAGATTAATTCTAATGATTGGATAAAAAAGTTTACTTTAGAAGATTTTAATAAAGCCAAGTTGGGAGATATTGTAAAAGATATTAAAGGCATTTATAAAAAAGGATATTTATATTTACCAAGTGGAGAGAAAATTAAGCTTTATGTAAAAGAGCGAAAAAAAGGTTTGTTAAAAAAAGGAAATCATCTTTTTATAAAGCGAGCTCAAATTTCACGTTTTAGGGGTCAATGGGAGTTAGTAGTTTTTAGTGGTGATGATATTATAAAGGAGCAGTAATGGAGTATTTTACTTGGATTTTAGCATTTCATGTTATGAGTTTCATTAGTTGGATGGCGGCACTTTTTTATTTACCAAGACTTTTTGTTTATCATGCAGAAAATGCTGATAATAAAGGTTTTGTTGAAGTAGTGCAAATTCAAGAATATAAGCTTTTTAAATATATTGGCGTGCCTGCAATGTGGGCTACGATTATAAGTGGACTTGTTATGATTTATTTAAAATATAGCTCTTACATGCCAGCTTGGCTTATTATAAAGCTTATTGCGGTATCACTTTTGATTGCGTATCACTTTTCTTTAGAGATACATCGAAAAAAACTTTTGCAAAATCCGCATTATAAAAAAGGTAAATTTTATCGAATCTATAATGAAGTGCCAACACTTTTAATGATAGTTATTGTTATTATGGTTGTTGTAAAACCTTTTTAGCAACATAAGTTGCACTTTTAAAAAATAAAATTTTTTATAATTGCTTAAAAAGATAAAAGGAAAGATTATGAAAGAAAAAGCATTTGGGCTGTGGAGTGCTATCTTTTTAGGCATTGGAGCAATGGTTGGTATTGGTATTTTTATTGTTATTGGAGAGGCAGGAGCCATTGCTGGAAATTTAGTTATTTATACTTTTATTTTAGGTGGGATTATAGCACTGCTTTGTGGTTACTCTTTGGCAAAATTAGCACTTCGTTATCCAAGTAGAGGCGGAGTGATTGAGTATTTAGTGCAAGAGTATGAGGAAGGATTTTTTTCTGGAAGTTTGGGAGTGCTTTTTTATTTGGCTCAACTTATAGGTTTGGCTGCTGTTGTAAAATCATTTGGAGTTTATGCAGCATCTTATTTGCCTTCTGGTATGACAACTTTTAATATTAATTTATTTGCACTTTTAATTTTATTTTTCTTTACTTTTATTAATTTAGTGGGTGCAAAAGTAGTTGCAAAAAGTGAAAATATTATCGTTATTATAAAACTTGTAAGTTTAATACTTTTTGTAGGAGCAGCTTTGTTTTTTGTTGATTTAAATAATTTAAAGCTCTCAGTTGCACCAAAAATTATTAATCTTTTTTATGCGTTGGGGCTTGTTTTTTTTGCTTATCAAGGTTTTAGTTTAATTACAAATAGTGTTGAAGATATGCAAAATCCTCAAAAAAATATCTTAAGGGCAATGATTTTAGCAATTTTAATTGTTATGATTCTTTATGTTACAACAGCAATTGCTGTTCTTGGTAATTTACCTTTAGATGAAGTAATTAAAGCAAAAGATTATGCTTTAGCAGAAGCTGCAAAGCCTATATTTGGTGAGATTGGGTTTAAAATTATGGCAGCCGTTGCTTTAATTAGTGCAAGTTCAGCTATTAATGCTTCGCTTTATGCTGCAACGCAAATTAGTTACGATTTAGCCAAAAAAGGGGAATTGCCAAAGGTTTACGAATATAACGTATTCCACTCAACGCAAGGTCTTCTTGTATCAGCTGCATTAATTGTTCCAATGATTTTATTTTTTAACTTGGCTCAAATTGCAACGGTAGCTTCAATTATCGTTCTTTTAATTCAAGGTTTTGTGCATCTTGGACATCTTTTTAAAATAAAACAAACAAATGCAAATGCCTTTCTTGTTTTATTAGCTGCAATTGGATCATTTCTTGCAGCCTTTTTTGCTCTTTTATATACCTATCATAAAATGCCTTTAATTGGCGTTTATGTTGTTGCAAGTTTTTTCGTAAGCTATCTTTTAGAAGTTATTTTAAGACTTAAAACAAAAAGAGTTATTAAAAGAGCAATTAATAGATAATTTTTACCAAATAGAGCCCATTTGGACTGGCTAAAATTTGAAGGTGTTTTTTTTGGCAATTGAGTTGTTCTTTGATATTATTTAGCGTAATTTTGCCATTTGCTGCAGCAATTGCTGCAGCCATCATCATTCGAATTTGAGAGCGTAAATAACCATCTGCTATGAAATAGCAAATAATAAAATCTTTTTTTCTTACTACTTTTGTTTTATAGATTGTTCGAATTGTGGTTGAAGTTAAAGAGCCTTCTTTTTTAAAATAGGCAAAATCGTGCTCACCTTCAAAAAGTTTTATAGCTTTTGTAAAAGTTGTAAAATCAGAAATTTTATAGTGACTAACAAAATCTTTTTCAAAAACATTTACTCTATTTTCTTTAATTACATATTTATAAATTCTTTTTTTAGCCATGTATTGAGCATGAAAAGAAGAATCAACACTTTTGATATATTTAAATTCAATATAGCGCAATTTTTGATTAAGATATTTTTTTAATTTTTCAAGTGATTGATTTTGCCAATAGTAAGGAAGATCAAAATGAATTACTTGTCCAGTTGCATGCACTCCTTTATCAGTTCTACCACTTCCTACAACTTTACTTGTAATGCCAAGAGAAATAAGAGCCTGTTGGATGGTAGATACGATAGTGTTTTGAGTATGCTTTTGCTTTTGAAAGCCATCAAAATAAGAGCCATTGTAAGCAATGGTTGCTTTTACTCTCAATTTAATACCTTTTTAAAAGTTTTTTATAATAAATAAAAAACGAAAGTAGAGTCCAAAGAGTTAAAATTATTCCAAAAAGAGCTATATTGCCATTTTTATTAACAAGCAGTGCTGGAAGATAAATAACTAAAACGACACCGAAAATGTAAAAGGAGCTTAAATTTTTTTCGTATCGTGGATTATAGATGCCAAGGGCAATAAGTGCTGGTAAAAAGATAAGTGGTGAAAGAGAAATTAAAATATTAAAGAGTAATCCTCCTTTTTTCTTTTTCCAATATTTTAAAGGAGGAAGAATCTTTTTTTGATAAAAGCGCTTATCGTTATAAATTTTCATATTTTTATAATAAACAATTTGAAAGCGATTATCGACATATTTATATAAAGAGCCATTATTTAAGTTTAAATAGGCTCTTTTTTCTTTTTGCAAAGAACCGCTTTTTGCTAAAAGAATTTGAAGTGTTTTTTTATTCTCTTTTTGAAAGAGTGTAACATGTTTGAATATACCATTGTCGTTTCTATCAATAAAAATATGGGCTTTTCCAAAGCTTTGATGCAGTTTTTTGGGAACAATTTTTAATTTTGCTTCGTAAATTTTTTTATTTTTAAAATTATCCATTTTTTGTTCACTCAAAGGAACGATAAAAACAGCAATTAAAAGTAAAAGTATAGAATATAAAAGCGTTAAAAGAAAAAAATATCGAATTAATTTATTTGGTTTATATCCGAGCGAAAAAAGGGTTAAAATTTCATTTTCGTTTGAGAGTTTAGCAAAGGTATTAATAACTGCTGCTATAAAGGTAAGAGGAAGCGTTACAAAAAAGATTTTTGGCATAATATATAAAAGCATCATTAAAAAATCAAAAAATTCTAAATTAAGTTTTGCAGTAATTGTTGAGAGTTTAATAATGTAGCTAATTAAAATAATTATAAAAAATGGGACAAAAAGAGCAAAAAAACTTTTTAAAAAGTTTTTTAAAATATATCCTTTAGCCATACATTAGTGCCTTTACAAAGATTAAAAGCTCACTTTTAAAAAGATAAGTAATAAGTGTTCCTAACGCTAAAAAGGGAACGAATGGAACCATTGTATCTTTAGCTAAAAGTGATGGAATTATTGCAATAATTGCAGCTATAAAAAGAGCAATAAAAAAGGCTGGAAAGCCAAGAAGAGCTGCCATGGTTGCAGCTACTATTATATCTCCTTCTCCTAATGCATCTTTTTTGGCAAGTTTTGAAGTAATAAATCCTACCAAAAAAAGTCCCAAAGCACCAATTGCCGCATCTTTTAAAGAAGTGATAAAGTTTGGATTAATTAAAGCAAAAATTAAAGCTGCATAGTTGAGACTATCTGGAATAGCGTAATATTTTAAATCAATCATACTAAGAGCTAAAAGTATGCTAAAGCTAAGCATTACAAAAATAATTTGCCAAGATAAACCATATTTATAAAAGAGAGCTTCCCAAATTATAGCATTAAGTAGTTCCACAAAAGGATATTGAAAAGAAATAGAGCTTTTACAATAAGCACATTTCCCACCAAGGATTAGCCAAGAGACAAGAGGAATATTGTGATACCATTTAAGTTTATTATTGCAATTTGGACAGCTTGAAGGAGGATAGAGTATATTTAAATTGTTTGGAATGCGATAAATTAAAACATTTAAAAATGAACCAAAGCTTAAACCAAAAAGAAAAATAAAAACTGCTATTAAAATTTTATATTCCACCAAATCTTCGCTCCCTTTTTTTATAATTTTGAATAATTTGTTCAAGTTCAGTTGAAGTAAAATCAGGCCAAAGTGTTTTAGTAAAAAAAAGCTCAGCATAGGCTATTTGCCAAAGTAAAAAATTTGATATTCTTTGCTCTCCACTGGTTCTAATTAACAAATCTATTGGATAGGGCATATCTAAAGCATCATTTAAAGTATCAATAGTAATTTCTTTTTTTTCTTTACAAAGTTTATTTACTGCTCTTACAATTTCATCTTGAGCACCATAATTTAGAGCAATAATTTGAGTGAGTTTTTTATTGTTTTTAGTTTTTTCTTTAAGGCTTTTAATTGCTTTTTTTAAAGAAGGTGAAAAAGGTTCTAAATTGCCAATTGTCTCAAACTTAACCTCATTTTTCATATAGGTTGTTTCTTCATTTTTTAAATAGCGCTCTAAAAGTTTCATTAAAAAATTCACTTCCATTTTTGGACGTTTCCAATTTTCGGTGCTGAATGCATAAAGCGTTAGTGTTTTTATCTCAGGGTGATTTGCACAATATGTGGTAATTTCTCTAACAACTTCAGCACCTTTTTCATGTCCTTTGGTTCTACTTAGACCTCTTTGTTTTGCCCATCTTCCATTGCCATCCATAATAATGGCAAGATGTTTTAATTCATTCATTATCCAACTCTTTAGCTACCTCTAAAAGTTCAAGAGCAACATTTATTTTTGAATCAAGAGGCAAGAGAGTCTCTTTTTCTTTGGTAATAAAAATAATTTCATTTTTATCGCTACCAAAATTATTTTCTTTTTTTAAAATATTTAAAGCAATCGCATCAATATTTTTTTCATTGAGAGCTTTTTTTGCATTATCAAAAGCTTTATTTTCATCTTTTTCTGCTTTAAAACCAATTGTAATAATTCCTTCTTTATTGAGCTCTTGTAAAATATCTGGATTTTTGATTAATTGTAAATCCCACTCATCTCCAAGAGTATCTTTTTTAAGTTTCCCACTTTGAGGAAATTTTGGGCGATAGTCACTCACAGCTGCTGCCATGAATAGAAAAGGTTTTTTCCTTATAACACCAATAGCATTTGGATTATTAAGAGAAGCTTTCGAAACTTTTCCTTTTTTTGCTACTCGAACACAATCATTCAAATATTCTTGCATCTCAAGGGCACTTTCTACTTCAAGCGTATAGATATCTTTTGGTAATGTATTGCTTTTTTTGGTTGTTACTAAACAAACATCAGCTCCTTTTAAATAGAGAGCCAAAGCCAAAGCATTTGCCATCTTGCCACTTGAGAAATTACTAATAAAGCGCACATCATCAACTCTTTCAATTGTTCCTCCACCACTTACAACTACTTTTCTATCTTTCCAAAAATTTTCTTGCAAAATAGATTTTACTGTTGCATAATAGATATCACTAATTTCAGCTAATGCTCCTTCTCCTTTAATGCCACAAGCTAAAAGTTTTTCTTGAGGTTCAATTATTTCTACATCATTGACTTTGAGCATCTTAATTGAACCTTGTGTATAGTGGCTTTGCATCATAACAGTATTTGCAGCTGGAGCAATAATGAGGGGTTTTGGATAGGCTAATGCACAATTTAACAAAATATTATCAGCAATTCCTTTAGAGATTTTATTAATAGTATTTGCAGTTGCTGGAGCAATGACAAAAGCATCAGCATCTTGAACCAAATCGATATGATTAAGGGTGGTAGTCCAATCTTCACTCTCTTTTGTTAAAACTTTATTTCTTGTTAATGCTTCAAAGGTTAAGGGTGAAATAAATTTTAAAGCCGAATCACTCATAACAACAAAAACATTTGCTCCACTTTTTATAAAACTTCGAACAAGTTCACAAGCTTTATAAATAGCTATTGAGCCTGTAACTCCTACAACAATTTTTTTATCTTTTAAATTGATTAATTCCATTTTTAACTCTTTTTATTAAAAAATTTATAAAAGAAACCTTCAATAATTTTTTGTTTTATTCTACTAATTGCTAAAGCTCCTTTTGGAACATCAGAAGTAATTGTGCTTCCTGCAGCTATGATAGTATCATCTTCAATGGTAACTGGAGCTACAAGTTGGCTATCACTTCCTACAAAAACATTTTTGCCAATTTTCGTTTTATATTTGGCTTTACCATCATAATTACAAGTTATAACTCCAGCTCCAATATTTGTGCCACTTTCTATTTCACTATCGCCTAAATAGCTTAAATGTCCAGCTTTTACATTATTAAGATACGACTTTTTAACTTCGACAAAATTTCCAATTTTAGAATCTTTAATAAAAGATTTTGGTCGAATGTGAGCCATTGGGCCAATTTGGCTTTTAATAATTGAAGAATTTTCAATTACGCTATAAGCTTTAATATGTGAAGCTTCGATTACGCTTTTTCCACTAATAATGACACCTGGCTCAATAATACATTCATCTTTAAAACGAACATCAGCTTCAATATAAGAGCTTTTTGGATTAATAAACAAAACTCCTTCATTCATTAGTTTTGTTTTAATTTCATCTTGCATAATTTCATCAGCAATTGCCAAATGGAGTTTTGAATTTACTCCCATAAATTCTTTACTATCAACAAAAATAGGCTCAATTGCAATATTTTTTTGGGCAGCATATTCAATAATATTGGTTAAATAATACTCTTTTTGTGCATTATTATTTTGAAGCTGAGCAATAAATTCATTTAAAAGATTAGAATCAATTGCATATACACCAGCATTTACGGTTTTAATTTGTTTTATTTCATTAGTTGCATCTTTTTCTTCAACAATTGCTGTTACTTGATTATTTTGAATAACAACTCGTCCATATCCACTTGGATTTTCAAGTTCAAATACACTCATTGCAATAGGTGCTTTACTTTCAATAAGTTTTTGCAAACTTTTTGCTTTAACAAGGGGCATATCACCATTTAAAATAAGAGTTTTTTTACTTTTTAAAGTAAGATTTTTTAATGCACCACCAGTTCCAGGGAATGTATCAATATCTTGTTTATGAATTTTTATGTTTGGGAAATTGTTTTCAAGCTCTTTTTTTACCAAATCAAATTGATGAGCTAAGACTACCGTAATGTCATTACTAATTTTTTGAGCTTGGCTAATAATATGAAAAAGCATCGGTTTACCAGCAATTTTATGAAGCACTTTAGGAAGCTGAGATTTCATACGAGTGCCTTTGCCAGCAGCTAAAATAACGATAGAAATTGACATTTATCTTCCTTTGGTAAAATATTGCTGCTATTATATCGAAGTTAAGGTAAATAAAGTGAAATGTAGTCATTTTGGCAAGTGTGGCAGTTGTGATAATTATAATTTAGATTATAATAAAGCTTTAGATGAGAAAAAAAAGAGGCTTTTGAGCCTTTTAGAACCTTTTTATCAAGGTGATATTGAAGTCTTTTCTTCAAAAAAATCGCACCACAGAAGTAGAGCAGAGTTTCGAATTTGGCATCAAAATAATAAAGCTTACTATGCAATGAGCAATTTAGAAAAAAATGGTATCGAAATTTTGCAAGAGTGTCCAAAAGTACTCACACCAATTGCAAATATTTGGGATGATTTGCTTAAAGCAATTAATAAAAGTAGTATTTTAAAAGAGAAACTTTTTAGTATAGAGTTTTTAGCAACAACACAAAATGAAATTTTAGTAACTTTGATATATCATAAAAAGTTAAATAATGAGTGGGAGCTTGATGCAAGAGCATTAGAAACAAAATTTGGTATTTTTATCATTGGAAGAAGTAAAAAGCAAAAAATTGTATTAAGCAAAGAGTATGTCAAAGAAAAATTAACAATTTTTGATAAAGAGTTTATCTATCACTATTATGAAAATAGTTTTACTCAGCCAAATCCTTATATGAATCAAAAAATGATTGAATGGGCATGTAATTGTGTTAAGGAAGAAAATAATAAAGATTTTATAGAACTTTATTGCGGGCTTGGAAATTTTACCTTGCCTTTAAGTTTCTATTTTAGAAAAGTTTTAGCTACAGAAATAAGTAAAACTTCTATAAAAGCAGCAAAAGAAAATTGTGTGCTCAATAATATAAACAATATTGAGTTTGTAAGACTTAGTGCAAGTGAGACTGCGCAAGCTCTTTTTCAAAAAAGAAAATTTAATCGACTAAAAGAGATTAATTTAGAAGAGTATCAATTTGAAACAGTTTTAGTTGATCCACCAAGAGCGGGATTAGATAGTGATTCTTTGGAATTGGTAAAAAATTTTGATAAAATTATTTATATCTCTTGTAATCCTATAACTTTAGCAAGAAATTTAGAGCAATTGAGTAAAACACATAAAATAAAAAAAGCAGCACTTTTTGATCAATTTCCATATACACACCATATTGAAAGTGGAGTTTATCTTGAGCGAAAATAGTTTTTTATTTCCATTTAATCATTTTAATGATTTTTATTTTAAAGCATCTCCAAATACATTTGTAGTAGAAGAGATTCCACTTTATCCATTTAGCAATAGTGGTGAGCATATAGTTTTAAAAATAAGAAAAAAAGAGTTAACAACATGGGAGTTAATTGAAAGTTTAAGTAATTTTTTAGGTGTGCCCAAAAAAGAGATAGGATATGCAGGTTTAAAAGATAAACATGCTTTAACAATTCAATACATTTCAATTCCTAAAAAGGCTGAAAAAAAACTTCACGATTTTTCTCATCCCAAAATTAAAATTTTAGAGCAAACATATCATAAAAATAAAATTAGAATAGGGCATTTAAAAGGGAATCGTTTTTGGCTTCGTTTTAAAAAAGTATTAGAGACTCAAAAAAGCAAAATTGAATCACTTCTTAATTGGATTGAGCAAAATGGAATGCCAAACTATTTTGGAATACAGCGATTTGGAATAACACAAAATAACTATTTAGAAGGCAAAGCAATAGTTGAAGGAAAACTTAAAATTCGTGATAGAAAAAAAAGAGAATTTTTAATTGGAGCTTACCAGAGTTATCTTTTTAATGAATGGCTAAAAGAGAGAGTAAAACTTAGCCGTTTAATTGAAGATTTAAGTATAAAAGAGCTTACTACTATTTTACCTTATAACAAAGAGCTTATGAAAAAGTTAAAAAAACAAGAACATTTTTTTAAATTGTTACCTGGAGAGCTTTATTGTCACTATCCTTTTGGTAAAATATTTTATGAAGAATTGGAAATTGCAAGTAAACGCTTTTTAGAGCGAGATATTGTGCCAACGGGCTTATTACCTGGGAAAAGAGTAAAACGCACAATAAATGAAGCTCAAAAATTAGAAGCAAAGTTTGATAATGAAAAAATCAATGAAGATGGTTCAAGACGCTTTGCTTGGATTTTTCCTAAAATTTTACAAAAAAAATATATTCCTCAAAAAGCATGGTATGAATTGGAATTTGTTTTGCCCAAAGGCTCTTATGCAACAATATTAGTTGATTTTTTACAAGGAAAGAAGAGTTAGTGGAAGATTTAGATCATTTAATAATTTGTCGCCATTGTCAAACCCTTCAAAAAAAGGTTACTTTAAAAGAAAACGAAGTAGCAAAGTGCAGTGAGTGTGGCGAAATTCTTTATAAGAATGCTTCTATGGTTTTTCATAAAACATTGGCTTTGTCAATTGCTGCGCTGATTTTATTTATATTAATAAATATATTTCCTATAATGGAAGTAATAATTGCTGGACAAAAAAATGAATTGACTATTTTGCAAATGGTATCGCGACTTTTTAACGAGGGCTTTATTGTTGTTGGATCAATTGTTGTTGTTATTTTATTTATTGCTCCTTTGATGCTTTTGCTTTTTTTTATTATTATTGGCATTTTAAGTCATTTTAAAGTTGGTAAAAACATCGTTCGAAAGCTTTTAATTTTAGTTGTTGCTTTGCGAAATTGGGTGATGCTTGATGTGTTTTTTATTAGCATTTTGGTTGCTTTAGTAAAACTTTTTGGTTATGCTAAAATTATTTTTGACGTCTCTTTTTATGCGTTAATTTTTTTTGTGGCTCTTGATATTTTTACATTAAAAAATATTAAGCCAATTGAGTTATGGAATTACTATTTTGAAGTTTACGAAAATGAAAAAAATTGATACAGAAAAGCTCATTAGTTGTCCATATTGCGAAGCTGTTAATATTGATGAAGGTAAAAGTATTTATTGTAGACGCTGCAAAACAAAAATTACAAATACACAAGAGAGTAATTTTCATACAGCTTGGGCGATGGTAATTACTGCAATGATTTTTTATATTATTGCAAATATTTATCCTATTTTAATTTTTGATAAATTTGGGCATCCAAATGGTAATACGATAATTGGTGGAGTCATTGCTCTTTGGGAGGAGGGAGAGTATCCAATTGCTGTAATTATATTTACGGCTTCTGTTTTTATACCTTTGCTGAAGTTTATTTTGATAATATATATTCTAATAAACTATAAAAAGCCTCAAAAAGGTAGTAAAAAAATAGATCAAGCAAAATTATATCATTTTACAGAATTAATAGGACCATGGTCAATGATTGATGTTTTTGTTGTTGCAATATTAGTAGGAGTTGTGCATGTTCATAGCATTCAAATTAAAGCAGGAATTGGTGCAACAGCTTTTGTTTTGATGGTATTTTTCACGATGTTATCAACATTATCAATTGATGTTAGATTGTTAAAAGAGAGTAAAGATGCAGCTTAAAGAACCTGTAGTTGAATCAAGCACTTTTAATTTATTAACTTCTATTTGGATTGTTCCTCTTATTGCAATAATTATAGGACTTTGGCTTGTTTATGATCATTTTAGTAAATTGGGACCAAAAATTGAAATTGAATTTAAAAACTCTGGAGGACTTATTGCTGGTCAAAGTGTAATAAAATTTCGAGATGTTCCTGTGGGAAAAGTTATTGATATAAGAATTAACGATAAAAAAGAGGGCGTTATCGTTACGGCTCAAATGAATAAAGAGGTTGAACCTTTTTTAAACGAAAATACCAAATTTTGGATTGTTAGACCAGAAATTGATTATAGTGGCATAAAAGGCTTAGATACGATTCTTAGTGGAAGTTACATTGCAATGTATGCTATAAAAGAAGGAAAGCCTCAGCGCTATTTTATAGGTTATAATAAGCCTTTCTTACAAATAAGTGACGATAAATATTATGCCCTAAAGAGTAATTTTGCTCTAAACGTTCGACGTGGAACGCCAATTTATTTTAAAAGTATTAAAGTTGGAGAAGTAGATAACATAGATTTAAATAAAAAAACCAAAGAATTAATTATTATTGCTAAAATTTATAAGGAGTATGATTATTTAGTAAATATTAGTAGCCGCTTTTGGATTAAGAGTTTATTAAATTTAAATCTAAATGATAATCGCTTGGACATTCACGTTGCTCCACTTCCAACGCTTTTACTTGGAGGAATTGAGCTTAGTTCAAAATTTGATAAAAACTATCCAAAAGCATACAATAAAATTTTTAGACTCTATCGTAATGAATTTGAAGCAAAACGAAATACGATTAAATATATTCAGCCAATTTATAAAAACGTTTTATTTGAATTTAAAGGAGATATTTCCTCTGTGGACGTTGGTATGGTTATTAAGTAT
>JALVTH010000012.1 GCA_027036015.1 Campylobacteraceae bacterium | reverse complement strand
TTTTATTTTTTAATATAAAGTCGTTATATTTTACACGATTTTAATTAAATTAATGTTATTATAAAAATAGTTAATTTTAATAGGGGGTTTGTAATGAGAGAAGAAATTTTAAAAAGACTCGATATTATCAAGAATGCTATTGAGTTAAACGATGAAGCAACGCTTCATTTACAAATTGAATTTTTAAAAGAGATAGAAAAAAAAGATGTTAAAGAAATCGTTGCTCTTTTAACTTCTCATAATTTACGACAAGCCCTCTATTTAATTAAAAAATATCAAAAAGAGCATGGAAAAATAGATATTGATAAATTGCAAGCTGATGAAGAGAATGAAATTGTTTTAAGCGTTGAAGATATGCTTAAAATGAGCCCAATTGCAAAAGAGACTATTAGAGAGTTTAAATCTTCTTTATATACGAAAGATGATTTAGAAGCTTTTGCAAAAAATATTAAACCAGTTGAAGTGGAAGAAGAAATTTCGTTAGAAAAAGAGATTGAACGATTAAAAGAGTATGATAAAAAAGAAACAATTCAAGATCCAATAGAAGCACCAAAAGAACATGTTGAAGAGGAATTAAAGACAAAAGCACAAGAAGCAATTAATCAAGCCGATAAAGAAACGCCACTTGATGAGATGCAAATTGAAAATAATAAATCTTCAAAACGAGCAAAAGTATTTTCAACTTATAAAACTCTTAGAGCAAAATTTGCTAAAAAAGAGCCAAAAAAAGAAAAAAAAGTAATCCAAAAAACTCCATCTAAAGAGCAAGAGATTAAACAAAGTTTGCAAGTATCTAAAAAAATAAACGAAATTTATCCACCAATTCCTCATATAGAGGATAAGTATCGACAAGCTTTTACACTCTATCCGCCAATAAAAGAGAGTGATTTATGGATAGAAGAAATTGTTTTAGCACTTAAAAAAATAGCTAATGAGAGTTATAGCGAAAAAGATATAGAAAAGCTTTTTGAAGAGTATAGCTTTTATTTACAAAAAGGCGATCTTGCAAGAGCATCGCAATTTTTACTTTTAGCTGCAAGCACAGATTCTCAGTATGCACAATTTATTTTGGCAAGAGAGCTTTTTAAGGGAAAAGTGCTTAAAAGAAACATTAAAGCTTCTTTTTCTTTAATGCATAAATTAGCAAACAGTGGTTATGCAGATGCAATTTGCGATTTAGCACAATTTTATGAATATGGAGTAGGAGTAGCGCAAGACAAAAAAATTGCGCTTAAACTTTATGAAAAAGCATTTGAAATGGGGGTTGTCAGAGCAACCAAACATATTAATAGAATAAAAGAGTCAAGCTCAATTTTTGCAACGATTAAAAAGATATTTAATATTTAAAGTATTTGTAGTGCCCCTTTTATAACTTCAAAAATTTTATCTATCTCTTTTTGTGTGATAATATATGGAGGCATAATGTAAATCGTTTGTGCTAATGGACGCAAAAGTACGCCATTTTTTAGTGCAAAGGTATAGATTTTAAGGTTTATTCTTTCTTTTGGATCGTAATTTTTAATGTCAAATGCTGCTACCATTCCTGTTTGTCTAATATTTGTGACAATTGGATAATTTTTTAGCGATTCAAGTTTTTTAGCAATATATGAAGCTGTTTTTTTATTTTTTTTAAGTATATTTTCTTTTTCAAAAAGTTCTAATGAAGCCAAAGCTGCAGAACATGCTAATGGGTTGCCTGTAAAACTATGAGAGTGTAAAAACGATTTTCCTTCGTTATAATCGCAATAAAAAGCTTGATAAATTTCATTTGTCGTTAATACTACTGAAAGTGGTAAATAACCTCCACTAAGACCTTTAGAAAGGCACATAATATCAGGTGAAATTTGAGCTTGTTCGCAAGCAAACATTGTTCCACTTCTTCCAAAGCCAGTCATTATCTCATCAGCAATAAGTAAAATGTTATATTTTTCGCATAATTCTTTAGCTTTTTGTAAATAGTAGGGATGATACATATGCATGTTTCCAGCCCCTTGAATAAGGGGTTCAACAATAAATGCACTAATGTTTGAGGCTTTTTGCTCTAATATCTTTTTTAAATCTTGCAGAGCTTTTTTTGCAGCATTTAATGACTTATCTGTTGGAGTAGGAGTTTGAAGGTTTTTAATCAAAAGTGGTTTGTAAACCTCTTTGTAAAGTTTAACGTCTCCAACGCTTAAAGCTCCTAAAGTTTCACCATGATAACTATTTGTTAAAGAGAGAAAATACTCCTTATTTTGGCCTTTATTTTTAAAATAGTGGTAACTCATCTTTAAAGCAATCTCAATTGCACTTGAACCATTATCGGCAAAAAAGACTTTTTTTAATGGAGTGGGTGAAATCGTAACAAGTTTTTTTGCTAATTTTATTGCAGGTTTATGTGTAAATCCAGCTAAGATAACATGCTCCAATTTATCTAATTGCTCTTTAATTTTTTGGTTAATAAATTCATTACAATGGCCAAAAATATTAACCCACCAACTACTTATTGCATCAATATATTTATTGCCGTCAAAATCATATAAATAGATTCCTTTAGCAAATTTTATAGGAATTAATGGTAATATTTCATGATCTTTCATTTGTGTACACGGATGCCAAATATATTCTAAATCTAACTCTTGTAGTTTTATATTATTCAATATATAACTCCTTTTTTTTCTTGCTTAAAGTATATTAA
>JALVTH010000011.1 GCA_027036015.1 Campylobacteraceae bacterium | reverse complement strand
TTCTTATGGAGTAATAAACTATAAGTATTACTAACCTTTAGTCTTACTACTCTCCGTATTATTTACTTTAGTATTACTAGCAGCTGATTCTCCGACATCGGATTTTTCGACGGTCGATTTTCCCGACATCCGAAAATCGTGTTGTCGGGTAACTATCCTGGATTAATTCGAATAAGATAGTCCCAGCCTGCAAACTTTCCTTTCTCATCTTTTGCTTTGATCCGGCGAAGGTACCCATATTTTTCAAGCTCTTTGAGACCAGACTGAACAGAACTCTTTCCATCTTTTGCAGACCTAGCCATTTCGTCAATATAAAAAGTCCAGTTGTCAGGTTTGCTTATTAGATGAGCATAAAGACCTTTTGCCTTATAGCTCAAGCGTTCATCCCTAATAACTTGATTGGGAACTTGAGTAAAATTTATGGCAAAGTCTTTTATTAACTTTGCCATCAACTAACTTTTTCATCCGCTAATATACGAGCAAGATCAGGAATAGGAAATACTACCCTCCTCCTATCTTTTTTAGCAACTTGTGCAAGGTCGCAGTTTTTCTTTAATTGTCGATCTAGCGTAGGAATAGATAAACCAAGTAAAGTGCATACCTCTTTTTTACCTATATACAAACGACCCGGATACATATCCATAATCATCTCTTTTGCTTCTTTATATGTCATAAACACTCCTTTTACATTATGATATATTGAAATGATAAAAAACAATTTCTTAAATCTTGTTTATTTTTGTCATTATTTCATAATTTTGTCATAGTTCATAATTTTTATGAAATATTAATAATTTTTATTAACTTTTATGAACAGTTAATAACTTTTATGAACTTTTTTATTTATCTATGATTTGTCATATATTCATTTATTTTTGATATAATGTCAAAAAAAATAGGAACTTCTATGAGAAAGCAAATAATTCAAATGCTTGGCAATACTGAAAAATCTTACTATCGTTGGAAAGAAGAGGGTAGACCAATAATTGCTTTTTTAGAACGATATTTTACAAAAGACGATTTAGAAG
Source organism: Campylobacteraceae bacterium (assembly GCA_027036015.1). Lineage (GTDB taxonomy): Bacteria > Campylobacterota > Campylobacteria > Campylobacterales > Sulfurovaceae > JAADEQ01. Next base: position 1,653 of record JALVTH010000011.1, on the reverse strand, counting down.
AATTTCTAAAGACCGGAATAATGAGCAAATTAGAAAACCCGGAAGATTATCAGTTTTCCTATATGTTTTTTGAATATGTAAGGTATAATCTAAAAGAAAAACTATTTAGAATTTTTAATGATATATCATCTTGGTCTAATAAATATATTAATTCTAAAGATTTTATTGATGCTCTTAAAAATATTACTTTGGATCCAAAACTTGAAATTGAAAAACACAAGAGTAAAGAATTTTTAATAAGAGCAATAGAGGAATATAAGATCCAGGGCTTTTCTAAAGCAAAAAAAGAAAAAGTGATCAATATCATAGAAGCAAATCTATCAAACATAGAATGCTATGTTCTTATTAAATATGCAGAAGAGTTTTTAGAGGATAAATAAAGCGATATTGTTTTATAGTAGCCAAAATAGAAAACACCTCCAAATGTAAAACCACCAAAGAAGCAGCTATACAAATTTAATACCTCTTCTTTGCTGCATCCAATCAAATATTTCCTCTATTTATGATATAATCATATATTATAAACAGATACGAAAGAGGACACAATGGTTCAAAAGATAGAGCTTGATATTGAAACTATTTTTGAAGAGTTGCACAGCATTGAAGTGGATGACAATACCAAAGAACTATTGCAAAACGGCGTGCCTGCCTATATCAAAGAGCCTGGGATGACAAGCGGTTTTATGATAAAACTATATCCAAACGGCACCAAAGAGACCGTGCATATAGATGCATCTTTCAATGAAACTGTTGTAAGCTCCTAAGAACTATGGCACAAAAACTGTTTATCCTTGCCGGTCCAAATGGATCAGGCAAATCTACTCTTTACAGAAAACTCATAGGAAAATACAAAGCTCTTAAAAAACTCCCCTTTGTCAATCCTGATGATATTGCCAAAGAAATCTTTGGAGATTTTTTACCCGATGGTTCCAAAGAGAGCAATCAAAAAATGCTGCAAGCGGGCAAAGAGGCAATAAAAAGACGCAAACAGTTTTTAAAAGATGGCATAAGCTTTGGATTGGAGACCACTTTTTCCGGTAATAGCGAAAAACAGCTCATAAATGATACCATTGCAAAAGGTTATGATATTTATATTGTTTATGTTGCACTCAGCGACCCTTTGCTCAATGTGCAAAGGGTGCGTGCCAGAGTTCAAAACAGAGGGCATTTTGTCGATCCTGCCATTATTGTAAGACGGTATTATAAAAGTATAAAGCAAATTGCTGAAGTTGCATCACAAACAAAAGCTCTCTACCTGTTTGATAATTCACAAACACATTATAAGCGTATCGCATCTCTTCGCAAATCCGGTGCAAGAGGTGAACAAAATATTATTCTCAACACTCCCTTACCTGAATGGTCAAAAGAGATTATTTCCAAAATTATTCAATCCAACTAAAAAGAACTTAACCCACTTCGTAAATTCAAGTGGTACACGAATCGGTACACGATTTAAGCCAATGGGCTTTAAACAACGCTGTAACGATAAGGTTCGATTCCCCTCACCTCCACCATTGGCTACAAAAAGTAACACTTCATAACTGACCTTACGCACCCTTTAACCTCTGCAACTCTAAATAAGCCATTTGGTTGGCTTTGATAAGTAACTTTGCCCTAAGAGCAAAATGGTTTAATTTATGCTTTATCTTTAAA
>JALVTH010000010.1 GCA_027036015.1 Campylobacteraceae bacterium | reverse complement strand
AAAAAAATCTCAAGAAAAAATCCAAAATTACGCTTTAAAAGAAAAAATCAACCAAGCCGCAAACAAAGCCCAAGAGATTTTAAAAACGATTGAACAAGATCCAAAAGATTTATCTGTTGCAAGAAAATTTATGGTAGTTTATCTTGATGGAATCAAAGAGGTTATCAATCAATACAATCAAATCGATAAATCACTTTTAGACGAAAGTTATACCCAAAGATTAATTGAATTATTAGAAGATGCTTCAAAAAGATTTGAAAGTGAACTTGAAAAGTTAAAATCAAATGAAATTTTTGATTTAGATGTTCAAATTGACGCACTAAAACAGCAATTAAAGGAGAATTAATGCAAGAGAAAATGAAACAAGAGCTGCAAAAAGTAATCGAAGAGAAAAAAGAAGAGATTCTCCCCCCTCGAAAAGAAGAAGAGCAAGAGTTAGAGCAAATTGCAAATGAAATTAATATAAATGATAGAAACTCAATTATTTTTTATGGCTCCAAGGCGCAAGAAAAGTTAGATGAAATTTCAAATAGAATGCTTGAAGGAGTTAAAAATAAAGATACGGGCAAAACGGGAGATCTTTTAAGTGAGATGGTTACGGCAATTCGTGGCTTTGATATTGATGAACTTAATCCCAATAAAAAGCTTAGCTGGTGGCAAAAACTATTAGGCTATGGCAAACCTATTGCCAAATTTATAAGCCGCTACGAAGAGGTAAAAGAGCAAATTGATACGATTGCTGAGAATTTAGAGCGCCACAAGGCAAAACTTATAAAAGATGTAACGGCATTAGAAAAGCTTTACGAAGCCAATTTAGACTATTTTCGAAAATTAGAGCTTTATATTAAAGCTGGGGAAATGAAATTGCAAGAGTTAAGAGAAAAAATAATCCCAGAATATGAAGAAAAAGCTCAAAACAATGAGTTACTTGCTATTCAAAAATTAAAAGAGATAAGAGATTTTACAAACGATTTAGAGCGAAGAATACACGATTTAAAGCTATCTCGTCAAGTTGCAATGCAAGCTTTACCAAGTATTCGACTCATCCAAGAAAATGATAAATCACTTATTAACAAAATTACTTCAACTTTAGTAAATACCCTTCCTCTTTGGAAAAATCAGCTTGCCCAAACCATTACCATCTATAGAAGTCACGAAGCAGCTCATGCCATAAAAGAAGCAAACGATTTAACAAACGAACTCTTAGAAGAAAACGCAAAAGCACTTAAAGAAGCAAATAAAGAGATTAGAGAACAAGTTGAGCGAGGAATTTTTGATATTGAAAGTATTAAAAAAGCAAATCAAACCCTTATTGATACATTGAATGAATCGCTCAAAATCGCAAACGAAGGTAAAATTGCCCGTCAAAAAGCTGAAGCTGAACTTGCAAAAAGTGAAGCGGCTCTAAAAGAGGCTCTCCTTGCAACAAAATCTAAATTAGTTGAAAATAAGGATAAATAATGGGTATTTTTAGCTGGCTTTTTGGACAATTTATTGATGTAATTGAGTGGAAAGACAATTCACAAGATACTATCGTTTGGCGCTATCCAAGAGATGATAGCGAAATTAAATATGGTGCAAAACTTATTGTTAGAGAATCACAAGTTGCTGTTTTTGTAGATCAAGGCAAAATTGCTGATGTTTTGGGTCCTGGAACTTATGAACTTGAAACAAAAAACTTACCTATTTTAACTGATTTACAACATTGGGATCATGGCTTTGAATCTCCTTTTAAAGCTGATGTTTATTTTGTTAATACAAAAAGTTTTAATTTGAAATGGGGAACGAAAAATCCAATAATTGTTCGAGATAAAGAGTTTGAAATGGTAAGACTGAGAGCCTTTGGGGCATATGAATTTAAAGTAAGTGATCCAGCTAAATTTTTAAAAGAAATAGTTGGAACCGATGGACACTTTCGAACAGAGGAGATTGAAGAGCGTCTAAGTAACATTATTAATTCAAATTTAGCCGTAATTTTAGGAGAAAATGAAGTTAGCATTTTAGATTTAGCAGCAAATTACGATGATTTTGCTAATTTTATGCAAGAAAAACTCAAAGATGATTTTGCAAATTATGGCTTAGAGCTTAAAAAAGTTATCGTAGAAAATATCTCCTTACCAGAAGAAGTAGAAAAAGCAATTGATGAGCGAAGTGCAAGAGAAGCAGTGGGTAATTTAGACGATCATTTAAAATATGAAAGTGCCACTGCACTTAAAGAAAATAGCGCTGCAAGCGAAACTGCTTCGCTTGCAGCTGGTATGGTAATGGCAAATGAAATGACAAAAACGATGAATAAAAAACAAACCCCTACCCCACCTCCAATTCCAACTGAGTTAGCAAAAGAGATTTTTATTGTAAAAGCTGGTAAAGCTGTAGGACCAATGAGTATAGAAGAAATTCAAACAAAAATTAAAAATGGTGAAATTCAAGAAAGTACCTATGTATGGTATGAAGGACTTAGTAATTGGCAAAGAGCAAAAGATGCTCTCAAAGAGCTTTTTAAACTAACACCACCACCAATTCCAAATGAAAAGTAAAAGTTTTGCCTTACCTCTTAGCTGCCCAAGTTGCAGCAGTTATATGCTTTATAAAGTTGGCTCTTACTCTTTAGAATGTATCAATTGCAAAAGCAAAAAAGCAATTTTTACACAAAAATTTAGCTCTAATAAAGAGCCCCTAAAAAAGAGTTTTTCAATTCATCCAATACAAAGAGAAATTGATTGTCCAAGTTGTGGAGCTAATAATAAATTTAGTGAATTTGTTTTATCAAAAAGATGTAATTATTGCAAAGCTCCTTTAATTACAAAAACCAATAACGATATAGAAATTAAAGCAATTATTCCTTTTATGATTAATTCTCAAAAAGCGCAAAAAATTTTTAGAAAGTGGCTAGGGAGTTTATGGTTTGCTCCAAACTCTTTAAAAAAATTGCTTGATTTTGAACATCAATTTAGAGGAGTTTATTTACCTTTTTTTAGTTTTGACTCTCAAACATTTTCAAATTATATTGGAGCAAGAGGTGATGCATATTATGTTCAAGTGCAAAAAGAAGTAATCATCGATGGAAAGTCTCAAATTGTTACTGAGCTTGAGCGACGCATTGCTTGGAGTGATGTTAGCGGAAGAGTTTATAGAGATTTTAATAATATTTTAATAGAAGCTCAAAAAGTAAAAACACTTGCAAACTGGATGAAAAATTTTGATTTAAATTATTTAGTCTCTTTTAATCCAGCTTTTTTGAGTGGTTTTGAAAGTCTTGAGTATAGTATTGAACCAAACGAAGCCTTTTTAGAGGCAAAAGAGTATATGAAAGAGATTATTTACAAAGATGTTTTACAAGATATTGGTGGAGATGAACAAAGAGTTTACGACATTCAAAGCTATTTTAACAATAATAAATTTGAACTTTATTTTTTACCTTGCTATATTGGAAAATATCGCTATAAAAAGAAAGAATATAGTGTTATTATTAATGGAAGTAATGGTGAAATAATTGGCAATAGACCCTATAGCTTTATAAAAATTTTTCTTTTGGTTATAATTATAGGAGCAATTTTAGCTACTTTTTTTTATTTAGACCAAAGGTTTGATAATGAAACCACTATTAATTACCGATTCAATCTACCTACTACACGATATTAAAGAACATCCAGAATCAAAAGAACGCCTTTTGGCAATTGAAAAGGAACTTTTACCTATTAAAGATAGCTTTCTTTTTCAAAAACCGCGCCCAGCAAGTAAAGAAGATATTTTTTTAGTGCATACTCCAAAATATTACCATTACGTTCAACAAGTATGTGATGAAAATGGTTATTTCACTCCAGATACCGCTTGTATGGAACATACTTTTTTAGCTGCAAAATATGCTGCAGGAGCTGGACTTTGTGCAATTGATGCCATTAAAGAAAAAAAAGCTTTAAATGCATTTTGTATTATTCGTCCACCAGGACATCATGCAACAAAAGAGCAAGCAATGGGCTTTTGCTATTTTAATAATATTGCAATTGCAGCGCGTTATGCTCAAGAGAAAGGCTTTAAAAAAGTTTTTATCATCGATTTTGATGTGCATCATGGGAATGGAACACAAGATATTTTTTATTACGATGATAGTGTTTTTTATTTTAGCACCCACGAAGCTTTTATTTTTCCTGGAACTGGAGATCCAAATGAAAGGGGCATTGGCAAAGGAGAAGGCTTTACTTTTAATTATCCTCTCATGCCAAATTCAACTGATAATGAACTATTAGAAGCGTATTATGAAAAACTGCCACCACTCATAAAAAATTTTAATCCTGATATTATTTTAGTTTCAGCTGGATATGATTTGCATGAAAGCGATCCATTAGGTTCACTTGATATTACTTATGAAGGAATTCAAAAAATGGTGAAACAAATCATAGCCCTAAAAGAAGATAAACCTATCGTTTTTTTCTTAGAAGGAGGCTATGAACCAAAAGCATTAGCTAAAAATGTTAAAAATACGCTTTTAGCTTTAATATAATTTTAAAATAATAAATTGCACATACCAAATGGCAATTGAAAGAGCATACCCTAAAAACACTGCCCAAGCATATTTCATATGAGAAGAAAAAGTATAAATTCCTTTCATTCTTCCCATTACTCCAACTCCTGCGGCACTTCCAAAACTAATCAAACTTCCTCCAATTCCAGCAGTCATTGTAACAAGCATCCACTCAGCTTGAGCTGCTTCGCCCATATTTGGGTTTGCTTTTAAAACTGCACTCATAACTGGAACATTATCAATTATAGCTGAGATAAATCCTACTCCAATATTAACAACAGTGGGACCTAATGTATCATAAAGTCTTGTAAAATATTCCAAATAGCCTAAGAAGTGAAGTCCAGCAACCGCAGCCAAAATTCCAAAGAAAAAGAGCAAAGTATCATTTTCTATTTTTGAAATCCAAGTAAACGGATTGATTTGATGATTTTTATCATGTTTTAAATTCATTTTGTAAATATAAAGCTTTAATATGGCTAATCCAAACATCATACCCCACATTGCAGGCAAATCTAAAATTTGATGTGTTAAGACGGCTGAAGCAATTGTAAAGGCAAAAAGTACAATTATAACTTTTCCACCTTCTAAAATTTCAACTTTTTTTTCTTTTGCATCAAAAGGAGGATTTTCATTAGGAACAAATAAGCTTAATAAAAAAGCTGTTAAAAACCATCCTAAAAAAGCTGCAGGAAAGAGATATAAAAACTCAACAAATTCTCCTTTTCCATCAATCCATACCATTAAAGTAGTAATATCTCCAAATGGACTCCAAGCTCCACCAGCATTTGCTGCAGTAACAATATTAATTGCTCCAGGTACTAAAAATGCTTTGTTTTTATGATCAATTGTCATTAAAACGGTAGATAAAATTAAAGCTGTCGTTAAATTATCAGCAACTGGAGAGATAAAAAATGATAAAAATCCTGTTATCCAAAAAAGCTTTTTATAATTGAGCCCTCGTGATACTAAATTATAACGAAGTGCAGCAAACACCCTTCTATCTATCATTGCTTCTATATAAGTCATTGCAACAAGTAAGAAAAAGTAAATTTCAGCTATTTCTATAATCGTTTTTTCAAGTGCTTCTTCAAGAGGTGAAGGATTGAGTGAATGAATTTTAAAATAAAGAGCTGTTAACATAAAAATAGAAGTTCCAATAAAAAGAGCTGGTTTTGCTTTGTTAATATGATATTTATCTTCTGCAGCAATAAAATAATACCCTACTACAAACATAAATAACGATAAATATCCAACCCAACTATGCGTTAAATCTAAAGTATGCATTATTACTCCCAAATTTTTTTATATATCTTAACTTATTTTTACTAATAGCAAAGTTTAAAAAAAGAAAAAACATTAATATTTTTTACTATGAATAAAGTTTTTAAACAAATCGCTTCCAATTACTTTATAAGTTATTGGGTTTTGAAACTTATCTTCTACTTTTACTCCCCCAATAATTGCTACGGGATGGAGTGATTTTGTAGCAATTTCTAAAAGTTTAGTGCCAAAAACCCCTTTAATATCATTTTTTGTAGAAGTTGCTCTAAAAGCTCCAAGTCCTATGTAATCAAGATTAAAAGCATTAGCTTCAAGAATTTCTTTGCTATTGTGTGTTGAAATTCCAAAAATTTTATTTTTTATTTTATTTCTAACAATTTCTATAGCTTTACATTTATTTGAATGAATCTTTTCTAAATCTTCTTGCCCAAGATGTAAGCCATCTACAAGCTCAATAAATTCTATATAATCATTAATAATGATTTTGCCTTGAAAATTACTTTTAATGATTTTTAGATCATTTTCAATCTCTATGCCGCTTTTGTTTCGATATTGGGCAATCTCAACACCCAAGTCATTTAAAAATAGGCAAAAATCTTTTAATTGGACATGATATTTCTTGATTAAATCTTTATCAATAAGTGCATAAATTTGTGCTATGTTAATCCTTTAAAAAGAGTTTTAAAAATTTTGCAACTACACTTTTCATCTCATTTCGATTTACAACCATATCAATAAGTCCATGCTCAAGTAAAAATTCAGCTCTTTGAAAACCTTCTGGCAAATCAGCTCCAATAGTTTGTTTAATAACTCTTTGTCCTGCAAAGCCAATGAGTGAGTTTGGTTCAGCCATAATAATATCTCCAAGCATGGCAAAAGAAGCACTTACCCCACCCATTGTAGGGTCAGTTAAAATGGAAATATATGGCAATCTTGCTTCATGCAATTTATGCAGTGCTGCTGCAGTTTTGCTCATTTGCATAAGTGAAAAAGTGCTCTCTTGCATTCTTGCTCCACCACTTGCACTAACAATAACTAAACCTGCTTTTTTTTCTATTGCTCTATTGATAGCTCGAACAATCTTTTCTCCTTCAACCGAACCTAAACTTCCACCCATAAAAGCAAAATCAAAGACCACAAGCTCTACTGGCATCCCTTCTATAGTGCAAGAGCCACTAATAACACTGGATTCTCTTCCACCTGTTTTATTTTTACCCTCTTCTATTCTTTTTTTATAACTTTTTTTATCTACAAATTTTAACGGATCATTTGGGCGTAAATTGCTATCTTGTTCGATAAAACTCTCTTTATCAGCTAAAAGCTCAATCCTTTTTTTAGGACCAATTCGAAAGTGGTGATTACATTTTGGACAAACACTATTAAGGCCTTCTACCTCTTTATAATACATCAAAGCTTGACATTTAGGACACTTCACCCAATGGCTTGGAGCTTCTTCTTTGCTTGCTTGTTTGCGAAATCCGCTAAAAAGTTCTGTAAATCTCATTGTGCTACCTTTAAAATTTTTTCGATCTTTTCAAATACTTTTTTCTCTTTGGCTATTAAAACATAATCTTGCTCCATTGTAACAAATAAATCTTTACACATTGCTAAACCAGCTGCTAAATCATATTCTCTTAATCTTCCTTTAAATAATACAAATTTTACTCGATGCGCATATGCAAGTGATAGCGCTACGGCACCTGGAGTCCTAAATTTATACCCTAAATCATGAATTTTACTAACAATCTCTCCATACGCATAAGCTTTTTCAAAAATACCAACTTTTGGTTCATATTTATTAATATTTTCCTCTTGAAATTCCTCTTTTTCAAGCTTACCAACCATCAAGGGCTCATCTTTTAGCTTATAAAACAAATCGCCATTTGCTAAATTGCAAATAATTGCTGCTTTAATTTCATTATCCTTTTTTAGAGCAATGGAAGTGCCAAAATAAGGAAGTCCACTTGCAATGTTTGAACTCCCATCAATTGGATCGATAATAATTTTTTGCTCTCCTTCTCCAATATTTCCACTCTCTTCTGAATCAATAACGCCAAAATCTAAAAGATCTTCAATAAAGATCTTTTCTGCATATAAATCAAATCCACTTGAAATATCTCCTCCAACACCAAGGGAGTAATCTTTAAAAAGCTCTTTGTGATACTCTTGCAAGTAAAAATAGATTTTTTTATTAGCATTTATTGCAGCTTGTAAAAATTTTTGCATCTTAGCTCTTTCTATGATAAAATAATGCAAAATTATATCACTTATAAAGGAAATTCTCTCTGAAAGGTTTTATTTTTCAAACAAGATTAGTTCGAGATGAAGATTTAATCGTTCGAGTTTTGACTAAAGAGAGTATAGAAGATTATTATAGATTTTATGGGGCTAGGCATTCCATTATTCAGCTTGGCTATTTAATTGACTTTGAAAAAGAGCAAAACAAAGCTCCTTTTTTACCAAGATTAAGGAGAGTTTCGCACATTCCTTTTTCGTGGCTTTTTCAAAGAGAAAAACTTTTTTGGTGGCAAGAGTTTATTACTTTATTAAATCCTCATTTTAAAGAGGTTACAAAAATTGAGAGTTTCTATTTTGATTTATTGCTTGAAAATAGCAAAAAATGGGAAAAACAACATCCAAAACGACTTATTATTGAAACTATTATAAAAATTCTAACCTTTGAAGGAGTATTGCCAAAACTTGATATTTGCACTATTTGTCATCAAAAAATCAACCAAAAAATTAGCTTTATTCCACCCCTTCGAGCTGTTCATCCAAATTGTGCTCATGGAGTTTCTTTTAAAAAAAACAAAATTTTTGATTTGTTTCATAATGCTTCAACGCTTTTTTTAGAAGATAACGAAATAGAAAGACTCTATCCAATAATAGTTAAAGCGATTTAAGAATATAATTTTACAATTAGAAGAAAAAGGGATAAAATGGATTTTTTTCTTTATGACTCCGTTAAAAAAGAAAAAGTGCGTTTAGAGCCTATAAAAGAAGGTGAAGTTTCAATTTATGTTTGTGGACCAACCGTTTACGACGATGCTCACTTAGGGCATGCAAGAAGTGCACTTAGTTTTGATCTTTTAAAAAGAGTTTTGACTGCCCTTGGGTATAAAGTTACCTTAGCAAAAAACTTTACCGATATAGATGATAAAATTATTAATAAAATGGAACAAAGTGGTAAATCTTTGCAAGAGATTACAAGTTTTTACATAAAACGCTATTTAGAAGATATGCAAGCTCTTGGCGTGCAAAGAGCCGATATAGAACCAAAAGCGACTGAAAGTCTTGATGCAATTGAAGATTTAGTAAAAAAATTGCTTGAAAATGGCTGCGCTTATAAAAGCAAAAGTGGTGATATCTATTTTGATGTAAGTAAAGATAAAAAATATGGAACTATTTCTTCTATGAAACAAGAAGAAGAGCAAACGCAAAGCAGAATTCAAACCAATCAAGAAAAGAAAAATCCAAAAGATTTTGCTCTTTGGAAAGTGTGTAAAGATAGAAGATATTGTTTTCAAAGCAATTTAACAATGGGGCGTCCAGGATGGCATATTGAATGCTCTGCAATGATTGCAAAGCACTTTCAAGGAAATGAAAATTATTGTATCGATATTCATGCTGGAGGAGCAGATTTACTCTTCCCACATCATGAAAATGAAGCTGCACAAACCAGATGTGCTCTAAAAAAAGAGATAGCAAAATATTGGATGCATAATGGTTTTGTGCAAATTGATGGTGAAAAGATGAGCAAAAGTCTTGGAAATAGCTTTTTTTTAAAAGATGCACTTAAAGTTTATGATGGAGAACTTTTGCGCTATTATTTAATTTCGGTGCACTATCGAAACAACTTTAACTTTAACGAAGAAGATTTATTAAGTGCTAAAAAACGCCTTGATAAGCTTTATCGATTAAAAAAACGATTATTAAACACCAAAACTTCAAAAGCAAACGAAGAATTTAAACAAGAACTCTTAAAAGCTTTGAGTGATGATTTAAATACATCTAAAGCCTTAGCACTCATTGATGAATTTATAGCAAAAGCTAATGAAAAATTAGATAAAGAGCCAAAAAACAAAGTCTTTAAACAAGAAGTAGTAGCAACAATTCAATTTATTAATGAAGTTTTAGGAATTGGAACGAAAGACGCCATAACTTGGTTTCAGCAAGGAATAACTCAAGCAGAAAAAGAAAAAATTGAAAAACTCATTCAAAAACGAAGTGAAGCGAAAAAAGCAAAAGATTATGCGTTAGCTGATACAATTCGAGACGAATTAAAGCAAATGGGAATAGCCATTATGGATACACCTTCTGGCACTATTTGGGAAAAAATCTAAAGGAAAATGATGATTAGCTACGAAAGCATAAAAAAAGTTCTTTTTCAATTTGATCCAGAAACAGCACATAATATTGCAGGATACGCTCTTAGATTTATTGGAGCTTGCCCTCCTTTATTTTGGTATATGAGTAAAGAAAATTACATCGATTCTCCTATTTTAGAGCAAAATATTTTTAATATGCGCTTTACAAATCCAATTGGGCTTGCCGCTGGATTTGATAAGGATGGAGATTTTATCAAAGCAATGCCAGCTCTTGGCTTTGGATTTAGCGAAATTGGAACAGTAACTCCAAAGCCTCAAAGTGGTAATCCAAAACCACGACTTTTTCGGCTCATTAGTGAAAAATCTTTACAAAATGCTATGGGTTTTAACAATAAAGGCGCTTATCATATGCTCAAACAGCTCAAAAAAAATCGCTTCTTTTGTTATCCACTTGGTATTAATATTGGTAAAAATAAAACTACCCCACAAATTGAAGCTCTAAAAGATTACGAACAACTCTTTAAAGCCTTTAAAAACTATGGGACATATATTGTTATTAATATCTCTTCGCCAAATACGCCAGGGCTTAGAAACTTACAAAACGAACAATTTATTAAAGAAGTTTTTAAGATTGGAAAGAAGATAACTTCAAAACCAATTTTACTCAAATTAGCTCCAGATATGAGCAAAGAAGAAGCCATTAATTTAGCTGGACATGCCATTGAAGCTGGAGCTGATGGTATCATTGCAACAAATACAACAATTGATTATTCGCTTACACCAAATGCCAAAGATTTTGGTGGTATTAGTGGCGCACTTTTAAAAGAAAAATCATTTGAAATTTTCAAAGCTCTTAGTAAAGAGTATTTTGGAAAAACCATTTTAATTAGTGTTGGAGGAGTTGACAATGCAAAAGAGGCTTATAAAAGAATTAAAGCTGGAGCCTCACTTGTTCAAATTTATACTGCTTTAATTTATGAAGGACCAAGTTTAATTAGAAGAATTAATCAAGAATTAATTAATCTTTTAAAAAGAGATGGTTTTACTCATATAAGCCAAGCTATTGGAGTCGATAGAAAATAGGAGCAAAAATGAAAATAGTTTTTTTTCTAATTTTTTTAGTAGGAGCGTTGATGGCAAATTCTTTACCAAAACATTATATAAAGACTTTGGATAATAATTTAACAGTTGTTGCAATTCCATTACATAATGGCAGCGGCGTCGTAACAACGCAAATTTTTTACAAAGTTGGAAGCCGCGACGAAATTATGGGTAAAAGTGGCTTAGCCCATATGCTTGAACATATGAACTTTAAATCGACAAAGCATTTAAAAGCTGGAGAGTTTGATAAAATCGTTAAAAATTTTGGAGGCGTTAATAATGCTTCAACTACTTTTGATTATACAACTTACTTTATTACCTCTTCAAAAGAGTATATGCCAAAAGCAATGGAGCTTTTTGCCGAAATTATGCAAAATTTAGAATTAAAAGAAAAAGAGTTTGAGCCTGAGCGCCAAGTTGTTCTTGAAGAACGCTATTGGAGAACCGATAACAATCCAATAGGATATTTATATTTTCGCCTTTTTAATGAACATTTTAGAAATCATAGCTACCACTGGACACCTATTGGATTTGTCGAAGATATTAAACATTGGAATATTAACGATTTAAAAGAATTTCACGAAAAATTTTATAAACCAAGTAACGCAATTTTAGTCGTTGCTGGAGATGTAAGCAAAGAAGAAGTTTTTGAAAATGCGCAAAAATATTTTGGTAAGATTAAAAATAAAAAACCTCTCTTTACAAGTTCGCTTTTTGGCACATACAAACCTCATTTAGCTGTAAGAGATGGGGCTAAAAGAGTTTACATTCATAAAAAAAATAATAGCGTAGATACCATCGCCATTGCATTTTCAACACCGAAGTTTGACGATAAAGATCAAGTAGCTCTTGAAGTTTTAAGTGCTATTTTAAGTAATGGAAAAAGCAGTCGCCTTTATAAAAAACTTGTAGAAAAAGAACAAATTGCAACTACCGTTTATGGCTATAACATGGGCCTTAAAGATGCAGGTGTTTTTATCTTTTTTGCCATGGCAAGCCCAAAAGGAAGCTGTGAGAGTTTAGAAAAAGAGATTTTAGAAGAGATAGCCAAAATTAAAGCAGGAAAAATTACAAAAGAAGAGTTAAAAAAAGTAAAAAATCAAACAAAATTTGATTTTTTGCGAGAATTTGAAAGCTCAGCTAATACTGCTTCGCTTTTTGGAAGCTATTTAGCAAAAGGAAATTTAAAACCTTTATTAGAATATGAAGATAATTTAGATAAAAT
>JALVTH010000009.1 GCA_027036015.1 Campylobacteraceae bacterium | reverse complement strand
ATATCACTAATTGGCACCTTTTTATTGTTTGCTTTGCCAACTTGAGGCGTTTTTTGTTTTTTTTGCATCTTTTTAAGCTTTTTAAGTGCTTCTTGAATTTGCTTTTTTGTGATATTTTGCTCTTTTTTTTGTGTTTGAGAGTGCTTTTTTTGAGTGCTGTTTTGTTTTTTTGGGCTTTTATTTTGATTTTGTTGCTTGTTTGTTGATTGATTTTGTTTCTTTTGAGAAGCTTTGTTTTGGTTATTATTACTACTTTCTTTTTGAGAATTGTCTTTTTGATTTTTATTTTGTTTTTTTTGATTATTTTGAGTTTTCTTTTGATTTTGCTTGCTTTTGCTCTTTTTGTTTTGATTGTTTTGAGAATTATTCTGCTTATTTTGATTCTTATTATTTTGCTTATTTTGCTGATTTTTTTGCAAAAGTTTTTTAATAAGTTCCAAATTAAAACGTGTATCTTTATCTTCTTTTATTTTCAAAGCATTTTCATAAGCTTTAATTGCTTTTTTAAATTGCTTTGTTTTTGCATAACAGTTTCCTAAATTGTGATATTTTTGAAACTGCAAATTTTTTTGCGTGATACTTTCTAAAAGCTTGGCTGCTTTTTTATATTGCTTTGTTTTATAGAGCGCTTGAGCTATATCATATTTAATTGTATCGTTTTTCTTCTCTACTTTATTAAAAAGTTGCAGCGCTTTTTGATATTGGTGATGCTTTAGAGCTTCTTGCGCTTTAGATAAAGTAAAGGTATCCAAAACACCGCCCCATGCAAATGTTATAAAAAATAGTATCAAAACAACTCTCATTGCCCTCTCCTTGGAAGCGAAAAAAGCGCTACAAAAAACAAAACAATTGCAATAAAAAGCGGATAGTAAAAAAGCTCTTTTTTATCATGAATTACTTTTTTGCCAACTTCCTTTGTTTTTAGATTTTTTTGTAAAATCTCAGCAAGTTTTGCCATATCTTCATTGCTGATTGTATAATGTATATATGCTCCGCCACTTTGCAAAGCCAAATCTTTTATCGCTTCATTAAGGCGGCTAATTACAATCTCTCCTTTGCTATCTTTAACCACACCTCCACCTCTTTTTGGAATAACAGCTCCTTTCTTGCTTGCAACTGCATAAACAAAAACTTTGATATGATGCTCTTTGGCATAGGCTATCTCTTTGCTAAAATCACTTTTATCTCCTCCATCGCTAAAGAGTAAAAGCGCTTTTTCTTTTTGCTTTTTTAAAAGCTCATTTGCTACTTTAAGAGCCGATAAAATATTGGTGCCTTTGAGTGAAACATAATCTAAATTCAAATTTTTTACTAAATAGCGAAGTGTTTCATAATCTTGCGTTAAAGGTGCAATTAAAAAGGCTCTTTGACTAAAAGCAATAGCTCCAACTTCTACATTTTTTAAATATTGAAGCAAAGCAAAAAACTTCTTTTTGGCAAATTCTAATCTATTTGGATAGAGATCTTGCGCCAACATTGATTGAGAAATATCAAATGCACTAATAAGTGTTGTTTTTTCTTGCTTTATTGTAATTTTTCCATTATCAATATAAGGACGGCTAATAGCCAAAATGCCAAAGATAAAACTAAGTGCCAAAATGTAGCTTCGAGCCTTTTTGCTAAGCCCTCCGCTTTTGCTTTGCATTTTGTTTAAAAGCTCTTTGTTAAAATATTGCTCCAAATTTTGCAAAGAGCCTTTAAAAAGCAAAAAGAGCAAAAAAGGTAGAGCAATCAAAACCAAAACCCAAGGATATGCAAAACTCATCTTCTATATCCTATCAATAAAAGTAGTAAGAAAAAAAGCCCTAAACTGAGCGGATAAATAAAGTAATACTCTTTTTTTACATATTTTTGCTCTTTAAATTTACTCTTTTCCAATTTATCAATCTCTTTATAGATTTCTTGAAGCTCTTTTGTATTTGTTGCGTTATAATATTTTCCACCTGTTTCTTTGGCAATTTTTTGCAAAACTTTGGGGTTAAAATCGCCCCCTGGCACTCCAATTCCAATTGTATAAACTTTTATATGATACTTTTTAGCACTCTTAATTGCTACATCAAGTGGAATGGAATTGGTATTATCTACTCCATCAGTTAATAAAATAGCAACTTTATTTTTAGCTTTTGAATGTTTAAAAAGGCGTGTGCTAAGAAACAAAGCTTCATAAAGTGCCGTTCTTTGCACGCCTGCAATTCCAACTTCAACTCGTTGTAAAAGATTAATTAAACTCTTTTTATCATAAGTTAGTGGCACTGCAACATAAGCAAAATCAGCAAAAATTGTTAAGCCAATCTTATCATTTTTTCGTTTTTTAATAAAATCTAAAACAATTTGCTTCACAATATCAAACTTATTGTACTCTCTCATTGAACCACTTGCATCTAAAATCAAAGCAATCTCATGCCCTTTTTGATTACTTATTTGATACTCATCTTTTTTGATAGGGCTTGCAAGTGCAATTATCAAAAAAAAGGCTGTTAAAATTTTTAAAAGTGTAAAAAGATAACTTTTTTCTTTAGCACTTTTATAAAGCTTGGCTGCATTTGGGAAATAAAGAGCCTTCAGTTTTGGCTTGCAAAATTTCAAACAAAGAAAAAAAAGCAAAAAGAGCAAAAATGCACTCTTATACTCAAAGCTAAGCCCTTGCATCTTCAACCTTTATTGCTTTAATAAAATTTTTCATCAATGTAATATCTTCTTTGCTTAAAGGCTCAACCTCTTTTTTGTATTTATACTTTTCTAATTGCTTTAAAATCTCTTGAAAGCGTTCATTATCCTTGGCAACAATTGCACCCAAACGGCTAAAATCATATACTGCTTTTTTTGTATTGCTAAAATCAATTTTTTTTAACATCTCAAGTGCTTTTTGTTCTCTTGAAAGAGCTTTTTTTCGCTTTTTAAAAAGCCAAAAATAAAGTCCTGAAATCAAAGCTATAATAGCAAGCACCCCTACCCCTGCACTTGCATATATAAATGCTTTTTGCATTGTTAAATCAAGATAGATTGGTGGCTTAATATCTTTTAATTTTGCTAACTCTTCCATTATTTAACCCTAAAAAGATTTGCTAATTTAAAATATGGCTCTTCGTCGGTATAAATTTTAACAAACTCTACTTGATTTTGTAAAAAGTGCATTGATAAGTTTTTATCATGCTTTTGCATAGCCTTTTGATACTCTTTAATAACTCCTTCATCAAAAGTTACCTTAAACTCTTTGAGTGTATCTAAATCAATCAAAGCATTTTCTCCAATTAATTTTGGCTCTTCTTCAAATTTATCTCTAACAATTACTGCATAAACTTCATGTTTTGCCCCAAGTAAGCTTAAATCAATCTCATCTTGCAAAAAATCTCCAACTAAAAAAATGATTGATTTTTGTTTGAGAGAGTGGAGCAAATACTCTTGCAGTGCCTCAAAATCTACCTTTTTTCCCAAAGCATCAAGCATAAGAGCTTCTTCTAATATAGCATATAAAAGTTTTTGACTTTTAGTGGGAGCAAAACGCTTTATTATTTTTTCATCAAAAAATATTGCATGAAACTTATCACTATTTTTAATTGCCGAATATCCAATCAAAGCTAAAACTTCACTCATTAGCTCTTGTTTTTGCCGCACACTGCCAAAATAAATCGAACCACTCACCAAAAAACAAAGTACAATATTTAACTCTCGCTCTTCATAAAAAATGTTTACATGGGGTTTATTAACTCTTGCTGTAACTTTCCAATTAATCTTTTTTACATCATCACCAATTTTATACTCTCTAATTTCACTAAAATCAAGCCCGCTTCCTTGAAAAACGGAAACATTATTCCCAATATTTGCACCAAATAGGCGCTTTTTAGTTTTTATAATAATCTCTTTTGCTTTAGGTATCATTTTTATCCTATGGCACAGGCAATGTTGCTAAAACTTTTTCAATAATATAATCGCTACTAATTCCAGCAGCTTCAGCTTTATAATTTAATACAATTCTATGGCGCAAAATATCAGGCGCTATGGTAGCAATATCAAGCGGTGTCACATAATCTTTGCCACTAAGATATGCTTTGGCTTTTGCTCCATTATAAAGATTAATTGAAGCTCTCGGACTTGCTCCAAGTTCAATATATTCACTGATTCCTTCAATATTATATTTTTTTGGTTCTCGTGTTGCATAGACAATTGAAACAATATATTCAATCAATGCCTCATCTATATGAACATTTTTTACCTCATCTTGCATAACAAAGATATCTTCTTTACTTGCAACTTGTTCAATTTTACTTGCTTCATTTGAGGCTACTTTTTTAATAATTTCAACTTCTTCTTGTGGAGTGTTGTAAGAGACAATAACTTTTAGCATAAATCTATCAAGTTGTGCTTCTGGCAAAGGATAGGTTCCTTCTTGCTCAATTGGGTTTTGTGTTGCCATAACCAAAAATGGTCTATCAAGTGTGAAACTCTCTTGCCCAATTGTAACTTGGCGCTCTTGCATCACTTCAAGTAGTGCAGCTTGTACTTTGGCTGGAGCCCTATTTATTTCATCTGCTAAAAGCAAATTGGTAAAAACTGGCCCTTTTTTGATTTTAAACTCCCCTTCTTTTGGATCAAAAACCTCCGTTCCTGTTATATCGCTTGGAAGCAAATCTGGCGTAAACTGAACCCTTTTAAAATCAAGCCCAAGTGCACGTGCAAGCGCATTAATTGCTGTTGTTTTAGCAAGTCCAGGCACACCTTCAACTAAAATATGCCCATTACTTAAAAGCCCAATTAAAAGCGCATCTATCAAATGCTCATGTCCAACAATTGCTTTTGCTACCTCTTTTTTAATTGCTGCTACCTTATTCATATCCCCTCTTTTTTTATTTTGCATTATAGCAAGTATAGTGTGTAATAAGCGTAAATTGTGCAACTTAGTTTGCATCTTTTTTACTTTATATTAAATTAAACTAAAATATCATATAATAGTTTAATCGATTAAACGATAAAGGCAACTTTATGAAAAATTTATTAAACAAACTTTTAGAACTTTCAATTAGAAAAATTTCAAGCACTCACTTTTCTTATAAACGCTTTCTTTTTCAAAAAATTATCCAAAGCGATGCAAAATTTATTGGAATATATGGTTCAAGAGGTGTTGGAAAAACTACTTTAATGATTCAAATAGCTCAAAATTTACAATATAATCAAGATGAAATTCTTTATATCTCTTGTGATCATCCTCTTTTAAGTAATATTTCTTTATTTGAATTGGTTGATGAATTTTATAAATATGGAGGAAAAGTTGTTTTTATTGATGAAATACACGAAGCAAAAAATTTTGAGCAAGAGTTAAAATCAATTTACGATTTTATAAATATAAAAATTATATTCTCAGGCTCAAGTGCCATTAAAATTACTAATCCTTCTTTTATTAGACGATATGCTATGTTTCATTTACCAATTTTTTCTTTAAGAGAATATTTAGAACTCCTTTTAAATCTTTCTCTTCCATCAATAAATTTAGAAAACCTTTTAACAAATCATGTTGATTTTAGCATTAAAATTCAAACAGCCCTCCAAGAAGAGAAGATATTAAAACATTTTGAAGCCTATTTAAAACATGGAGCATATCCTTTTTATTTTGCAAATAAAGAAAATTTTACCCAAATGCTTTTAGATACCATCAATGCCATTTTATATAAAGACTTAACCCCAATTTATAATCTCTCAGGAGAAAAAATTACTACTTTAAAAAAACTATTAACATCTCTTTGTCTTAGTGAACCTTATGAACTAAGTATTGAAAATTTAGCTAAAAAAGTTGGAATTTCTAAAACAACCCTATATAAATATATCAATTTACTTCATAAAGCTGAACTTTTAACCCACATTATTTATGAAGCTAAACGCTTTCGTTCACTTCAAAAACCAGATAAGCTCTATTTAGCTAATAGTAATCTTTATCATATTTTATGCCTTACTCCAAAAATTGGCTCTATTAGAGAGAGTTTTTTTGTCTCTCAAATATTAGGAGCAAATTTAAGCTTGTATTATGTTAATAAAGGAGACTTTTTAGTAAACGAACAATATCTTTTTGAAATTGGAGATAAAAATAAAGATTTCTCTCAAATAAAAGAGATTTCAAATTCATTCGTTGCAGCTGACGGTATTGAAACTGGTTTCAAAAATAAAATCCCTCTTTGGCTTTTTGGATTTTTA
Organism: Campylobacteraceae bacterium; assembly: GCA_027036015.1. Classification (GTDB taxonomy): domain Bacteria; phylum Campylobacterota; class Campylobacteria; order Campylobacterales; family Sulfurovaceae; genus JAADEQ01. Next base: position 48,823 of record JALVTH010000009.1, on the reverse strand, counting down.
TATTAACTCTTTATGTTATAATGTAAAAAAAAGGAATGTAATGGAATTTGGCTTTTTATCGCTCATACCACCAATTTTGGCAATTGTTTTAGCTCTTATTACAAAAGATGTTATTCTTTCTCTTTTACTTGGAACATTTAGCGGTTTTTTAATTTTGCATCATTTCCACTTTGGCACTGCTTTTATTGATTTGTTTGACTCTCTTGTTGCACTTTTTGCCAAAGGATGGGTTACTAAAACAATTTTTTTTGCTTTGCTTGTTGGAAGTATCATTGAGCTTTTAAAAAAATCTGGTGGAGTTGATGGCTTTGTTTCATATTTAAGCAAAAAACATATCAAAAGCAAAAAAGGTGCTATGCTTTTAACTTATATTACTGGACTTATTATTTTTATCGAATCTTCTATTACCTCTTTGGTTGCTGGAACAATTTCTCAAGGAGTATACGATAAATTTGGCATTTCTCGTGCAAAACTTGCTTATATTTGCGATTCTACCTCAGCTCCTGTTTGCTCACTCATTCCATTTAACGGTTGGGGTGCCTTGCTCATTGGACTAATTACTGCTCAAATTTCAGCTCATATTATCTCTGGCAATGCTCTAACACTTTTGCTTTATTCTATTCCTTTTAATTTTTACTCAATTATTGCACTGCTTTTAGTGCTTTTTTTTATTTTTACACAAAAAGATTTTGGTCCTATGAAAAAAGCAGAACTTAGTGCAAAGCCTATCACAAACTATACTTTAAACCACTTACAACATAAAGGCAATATGCTTTATATGATTTTGCCTCTTCTTGTTTTAATTATTTCAATGCCAATTGCTCTTTATTTAAGCGGCAATGGCAATATTTTAAAAGGAAGCGGTTCAACCTCAGTATTTTATGCAGTAATTGTTACTTTAATTTTTTCTTATTTTCTTTATGTTCCAAGCAAAGCACTTACTCATAAAGAGTATATGAATGCTTTTTTTGAAGGCATTGCTAAAATGATTCCAATTGTTACAATTTTGCTTTTAGCCTTTTTAATTGGAAGTGTAATAAAAGAACTTGATACTGCTCATTACATTGCCTCAATTGCAAAAGGCACAATTCATAAAAGCTTCATTCCAGCTCTTATTTTTTTAATCTCAGCAGTTATTGCCTTTGCTACAGGAACTAGCTGGGGAACGTTTTCTATTATGATGCCTCTTGCAATTACCTATGCTGCAAGTAGCGAAGTTTATATCCCATTAGTAATTGGTGCAGTAATTTCTGGTGGAATTTTTGGCGATCACGCCTCGCCAATTTCAGATACAACAATTATTTCTTCAATGGCAGCTGGGTGTGATCATATCGAACATGTCACAACCCAATTGCCATATGCCTTACTTGGAGCAGCTTTGGCTTTAGTTGGTTTTCTTATTGCTGGAATAGTTTTTTAACTACATTCCAGGAATTCTTGGAATCTTATTAAGTTTTGAATTACGACAATACCAACCCCATCCTTTTTTGAGCCAATGCCCAATAATTGGGAGTGGAATCATTTTGCCACCTTTAAAGTCTCGATAGACAAATGCTGCACCATCTCCACTATCCATCACACATAAAATGTTTAAATGCTCTTTATAGCTTTTTTTCTCATTGCTTCCTTTAACTTTTGCTGCAATATTAAAAGCAGTATTTCTTGCCATAACTTCCGCAACATGCCCTTGTTTTGCTCTCCAATTAGGACCTTCAAGCGCCACACTATCACCAATTGCATAGATATTCTCAAATCCTTCTACCTCATTATATTCATTTACTTTAATAAATCCAGCTTCACTCAAAGGCAAATCACTATTTTCAAACACTTTATGCCCCGCTCCTGCTGGGATAAACATTGTAAAATCACTTTCTAATTTTGAATCATCTTCAAAAATAATTCCATCACTGACAAACTCTTTTATCTTTTTGCCAAAGTGCTTATTGATATTGAGTTTTTTAAAAAAGATATCCATCATCTTAAGAGCTTGTTCTCCAAGTCTTGCACCTGGTTTTTCCATTGGAGCAAAAAAAGTAAGCTCAAACTTATCTCTGATGCCTAATTTTTTTAAATGGTTATGCACATTAAATAGCACTTCAAATGCTGGCCCACCTCTTACTGCACTTGAATCTTTTGGATTTCCTCCAAATCCCATTGCAATTTTCCCACCACCTTTAGCAATAAGTGCATCAATTTTTTCTTTAATTTTAGGAGCTTCTTCAGGTTCACCACAAATAGATAAAAAGTGCTCACTTCCTTTATGTTGCACTTTACCCGCTCCAATAGCAACAACTAAAAAATCAAAATCGCTAAATTCATTCTTTTTTGTTATTACCTTATGCTCTTTAGCTTTAATAGCTTGCACTTCATCTAAAATAAATTTAAATCCATGCACTTTGGCAAGTTCACTAAAAGCAATTGTAACATCTTCCATCGTTGCTTCGCCAGTTGGAATCCAAATAGAAGTTGGATAGATATAAAAGTAGTCTCTATTAGAAACAAGCGTTACATCAAAATTTTCTTTTCTTAAAAATATTGCTGCTTCTAACCCTGCAAATCCCCCGCCTAAAATTAATACTTTTTTCATTGCTTATTCTCCATAAGAAAACTTTATTTTTTATATTATAGCAAATTATTTTATAACAAGAAATTTGTTAAAGTTTTCTTAAAAGCAGCAATTGCCCGAAGGCAAGAAGATTAAATAAGACCTAACTCTTCTAAAATAGGCTCAAATTTTTGAGAAATTTTAGCTAAATCTGCAGCAAGTTGTTCAAGTGCTTTATCTTCTGCATACCATTGCTCAATATGTTTATATGCATTGCTTTTTTCTTCTTCACTTAACTCCAACTTATTAACTGCATCTTTAATTTTTTCTAACTTTTCATGGACTTTGTGATGTGGCATTGTTACTCCTTTTTTCTAATTATAACTTAAATTTTTCAAAATAAATGCAATTTAGTTTGCTTTTAACCACTCTTTAAAAAACTCAATTTGTTTTTGAGTTTGAGCACTTGCTGTTCCTCCTAAAGAATTTCTTGCATTCATTGAATTTTGCACATTTAAAACATTCAAAACCCGCTCATCAAAACGACTATCTATTGCTTTTAACTCTTCTAAACTAAGCTCACTAATATCTTTGCCCATATCTTGAGCCTTATTGACAACATCTCCAACCAAATAGTAAGCATCTCGGAAAGGCATATTAAATTCTTTCACTAAAAAATCAGCCAAATCTGTAGCACTCAAATGCCCTCTTTGGCAAGCTTTTTGCATATTTTCTTTATTAACTTGCATCTCTTGCATCATCTCATTAAGAACTTGCAAAGCAAGTTTGGCTGTTTTTACACTATCAAAAACTCCTTCTTTATCTTCTTGTGTATCTTTATTATAGGCTAATGGCAAGCCTTTCATTACTGTTAAAAGTGCCATTAAATTACCATAGGCTCTTCCTGTTTTACCACGCAAAAGCTCAGGAATATCTGGATTTTTCTTTTGCGGCATAATAGAGCTTCCCGTTGCATGTTTATCGCTTAATGTAATAAAGTTAAATTCACTTGTGCTCCATAAAATGAGCTCTTCACTTAAGCGACTGATATGCATCATAAGCATTGCAATATTAAAAAGCATCTCAAGTGCAAAATCTCTATCACTCACACTATCAAGACAATTGATAGTTGGCGCTTTAAATCCAAGCTCTTTGGCTGTTATTTCTCTATCAATTGGATGAGGTGTTCCAGCAAGTGCTGCACATCCAAGCGGAGAGTAGTTGTTTCGATTATATGAACTTAAAAACCGCTCATAATCTCTTTTAAACATACTCGCATAAGCTAACAGATGATAAGCAAAATTAATTGGCTGAGCATGTTGCAAATGCGTCATTCCAGGAAGTAAGGTATTAGTATGCCCTTTGGCAATTTCTACTAAAGTTTGAATATTTTCTTTAATAAGCGCTGCAATTTCAAGTGAGTTTTTTAACACATACATTCTAAAATCTAGTGCTACTTGATCGTTTCTGCTTCTTGCTGTATGAAGCCTCTTTGCTGCATCTCCAATTTTTTGAGTTAAAAGGCGCTCAATTGCCATATGAATATCTTCATCTGCTCCATCTAAACTAATTTCTCCACTTTCAATCTCAGCTAAAATCTCTTGAAGCCCTTTTGCAATTGCTTCATAATCTTCTTGGCTAATAATGCCTTGTTTTGCAAGCATTTTTGCATGCGCTAATGAACCCGTAATATCTTCTTTAAAAAGCTCTTTATCAAAAGGAAGCGAATCATTAAGCTCTTTTAAAAGCTTGGAACTCTCAACCTTTATTCTTGCTGTTGCAATATTTTTTTTCAAACTCTTCTCCTCTAAACTTTTTTGATATCTTAACTTAGATTATCTTAATTGCTATAGTTTTATTTTTTATCTTTTTGTTATTTGGTATAATTGATAAATTTATCGAAAGGAAGAGTAATGAAAGCACTTTTTGTAAGCTTGTTAACCCTTTTTATATTTTATGGTTGTGGTGGCGGTGAAAGTTATTCAAAAATAGAAGATGCAATCACTCCAACAGCAAATTTACAAAAGAACCAATCCAAAGAACTTGTAAGCTCAATTATCCAATCAAATTTTTTAAAGCCAACGGAACTTTTAAACGATTTTGGCACATCTAATAAATTAAAAAAGGTCTCAAAACCTTTTGCTTCAACTTCACAAAATAAAGAATATTGTAGTGATGGAGGATTCAAAGAAACAATTAAACTCTCTGGAAATTCAGAAGTAAATTATTACGAAACAAACAAAACTTCTGGAAACTCAGTTGTTGAAGTTATTTATCACGATTGTAAAAAAAATCCTACTATCTCTTTAAATGGGGTTGAAAAAATAAGTGAGAAATGGAGTCTTCATAAACCTATCTTAACATACGATTTAATTTATCAAAGCTCTCAAATGACTTATCAAAAAGATACAACACATAAAGTAACAATTAGTTATATTTTGCATAACAAAGGAGAAGTTAGTCTTTTTAATGGAATGCAAAACGATAACAATCAAAGTCAAGCTAATATAAACAAAGGCTCTTCTTTTTTACAATATGACGCTACTTTTGTTAATGGTAAAGAAACATTACAATTTAAAAACATAAAAAGAGAAAAAATTTTTGATGACGAAACTACAAACGATACTCACAAACGCTATCTATCTTTTAAACTCTCTGGAGCAATTTATAGCTCAAAACTGAATGGATGGATCGTTTTAGAAACACCAATGGCTTTTGAAGCAAATGAAAATGATGAAATAGACAATCAGTTATGTTTTCATCAAGGCAAACTTCTTATAAAAGGAGCAAATCATACCATTACTTTAGAAGTTTTACAAAACCATAATATTTTAATAAAGTTTGATGAAAAAATTGTGCAACAATATGACCATTGTACCCAGTTTAAAGAGGAACTTTAAACTATTTAATAACTTTTTATCCTCTTTTTATCACATTTTGTTAAGATAATGATAATTTTATTCAAGGAGTTTGAGTGAAAATTTTAATTGCAGCAGCTGGAGGGGTTGGCGGATATATTGGAGCAAAGCTTATTCAAAATAGCAATGCCAAAGTTACACTTTTAGCAAGAGCCTCTCACCTTGAGACTATCAAAAAAAATGGACTCAAAGTTATTGATAATAATGAAGAGTTTATTATTAAGCCATTTAAAGTAGTTGATAATCTAAAAGAAGAAGGTATTTTTGATTTTATTCTAATTGCTGTTAAATCATACGATTTAGAACCACTTTTAGAACAACTAAAAAATAATATTAATAGAAACACAATCATTTTGCCACTTTTAAATGGCGTTGAACACGATGTAACAATTAAAAAATATTATCCAAATGCGATAGTGCTTAAAGGTTGCATTTATATTATTTCGCATCTAAAAGAGCCTGGAGTCATTGAAAAAAAGGGTAAAGTTTTTAAACTTTGCTGGGGCGGTGCAATTGATACAAAAAGTCAAAAACAAATTGCCACACTTTTTGATAATGCCAAACTTCGCCACAAATTTACTCAAAATATCGATTATGAGATTTGGAAAAAATTTCTTTTTATCTCGGCAATGGCTGCTTTGACAACATATTATAAAACATCTATGGATATTATTGCTTCAAAATATCAAAATGATTTTAAAAAGCTTCTTAGCGAAATTACCCTTTTAGCCCAAAAAAAGGGTATTGCTCTTAGCCAAAAAGATATTGATGATGCTCTTGCTCAAGCTTTGAAAGTAATTAAAGGTGCAAAAACCTCAATGCAACTTGATTTTGAAAAAGGCAAAAAAAGCGAAATTGAATCTCTTCTTGGATTTGTAGCTAAAGAGAGTAAAAAGTTAGGAGTAAGTGCTCCTTTAATGGAGAAAATTTATCACTCTTTAAAAAACCCATTTTAGGGTTTATAGTGTAAAATGACAGGCTTACTATAATTTGGCACATCATCATATGTAAAGACAGCGTAATATTTTTCAATTTTGGTATTGCCAAAATTATCATAGGTATAATTGTCTTTTCCAGCATAGAGTTTTACACCATCGTGTGGATTTTTTGGTGGATGAAATCTATTTCGAACCACAAATGCTCCAACAAAATCTTTATCTTTTGGATTTTCCCAAGTAAGTTTAACCATATTTTTTTCAATGGTTGCTTTAAGATTTTTTACTTGTGCAACTGACTCTTTTCTTCTTTTAATATATTTAATTACAAATTTTACTGCATTTGGACTCTTTTTATCATACCAGTTGATTATATGATTTTTCGTTAATGAGGCTAATGTTGGACGAATTAGAAAACCAACTTTATTTCTATCTTCATGTATTTTTTCTAATTCTATTTTGCTTGCACTATCAAATATAAAATAGTTTGTGCTTTCTTTTTGCAACTCATCTTCGCTTACTTCATAATCAATAAAGCCAAGTGATGTTCTATTTTTAATATGCTTATAATCAAGCTTTTCTAAATTGACAAACTCAATCAAATATCGAATATCTTCTTTGCTTTTTTTAATCCCTTTGCTTTGAATTTGAATATAACTTTGTGTTATCACTGTATCGGTTGGAGTTGGTAAAGAGGATAAATCAAATTCCATATATCCATATACTACTTTCCCATCTTTATCAAAACCGCAAGAGAGATTATCAAAAACTACTTCATTCTCATAAACAGTTGCTAAAGTTGATGGTTCTAACTCTACACTTGTTGGAGGTAGTGTATATTTAATATCCAAATGTGGTCTGTAATGAATTCCTCCACCAAATGGACCATAACCTAAATCAAACATCATCATTTGCGAATCAGCCCCAAGTGGGAGCTTTGTAGGCCCTTCTAAACGAAAGAGGACTTCACCTTTTTGTAACTGCTCTTGCAAAATCTTTTTTTCAAACTCATTCAATTCCCATGTTTGCCAAATACCTTGAGTGAGCTTTTGTGAAGGAATAGTATGACCTAAAGTTTGGATTACCTTTGCATTGGCAATTTCATTAAAGTCGCTCAAATTTTTTACGTCTTCAATAAAACTTATTCCCCACTCTCCATACTTTTCTATTTTTACATTAACACGATTAAGGGGGTATAAACTTATTTTTGCTTCTTTTATAATTGCATTTTTTGGAATTGAAGGAGTTTTAAATTTTAAAACACCATAACTAACACCTAATGTTTTATTTACTCCTACAAACAAAGAGTTCTTACCAAAATGCTCTTTATTTTTTGTAGATTTCTCAGCCACATATCCAATATCTTGCGGAGCTGGAAAAATGTTTCTAAAAAACTCATCCCTTTCAAGCTGTGTCATAACTTTAACTTGTGGAGCAAAAGGACCCTTTAGCTTAGTAATAGCATCAACAGCTCTTATATAATAAAAATAAAGTTTTCCACTTTTTCTATCTTTATCAAGATATTCAAGCTCGTTTGTAGTTGCAATGAGAGAAGGTTCTCGACACGCTTCTTTATGTTTTTCATTTCGATAAATTTCAAAATAGACATTTGGATAATTTTGTAAATCATAATCCCATTTTAGCTTAACACAATTGCTTTTTACCTCTTCAATAAAAAACTCCTCAACTCTTGGAGGTGTATTTTTTGAATAGTTATGTGCTTCATTAAGGGCATATAAAAGGGCTGGAATATTTTCATGTATCGATTCACTCATATTTTGTAAATAATCTGGAATATTTCTTGTTCCTACCTCAACAACACTTGCTAAAATTCCTTTTGAATAGTAATACTCTCTCCCACTGCCGCTAATTAGTTTTGCTGGAGGCTTTCCACGATGAATCCCATAGCGTCTGCCAGTAACTTTTTCTATTTCATAATTCATATTAGCACAAAGTACATTTAAATCAGTCCCTTCAATCTCAGCTTCGTGGTTAAATTTGTGTGCTGGGAAAAAAACATTCCCTTGTGAGTGATAATCAAGTGCAATGGTAATATTTGGATGAGAATCTACAAAATTTTTAATAGCTTTTGTTTCTGGTTCACTAAAAGGTGCTGGACCTCCATAGACATTGGATGAGTAGTTATTACTCTTTACCCATCCAACACTAAAATTTCTGTTTAAATCTACTCCATAACTTCCATCTGGGTTTTTTCTTCTGTTTTTACGCCAAAATGAATAGTGTTTTTGGCTATATTCAAATCCATCTGGGTTCAGCACTGGCACTATATAAAGCGTATTTCGTGATAGCGCTTGAATAACTCTTGGATCGCTTTTATGATGCGTTAATAAATAGTCAATAAAAGCCACAGCCAATTCATTACCAATCCACTCTCTTGCATGAATTGTCCCTGTATATAAAAGAGCTGGCTTTAAATTGGCAAACTCAACATCCAAACTTACAGTTGCTAAAATAATATCTCTATTTTCCCATGTCTTTCCAATTGATTCAATTTTTATTAAATGCGGATACTCCTTAACCTTTTCTTCTAAAAAATTGATTGTATCTTGATAAGATTTGTATTGATGCTTCAACTACTTTCCTTTTTAAATTGATTCCACTTTGTAAGCAAAACTTCTAAACCACTTTCGCTAATTCCTTCAATCTCCAATAATGCTTGAGGATTATTATCAAGCTCATATGCAAGGTTGAATATATCAATTTGCTTTGTAATATTTTCGAAATTATCCCCTAAAACCTCTTTAAAAAAGCTAATTAACTCTTCTTCACTAAATTGTATCGGCTCTTCGTCAGTTACTTCTTCAAAATTATGTTCTTCATTTGATTCTTTTTTATTCTCATTTTGTGGTTCTTCTTTCCAAAAACCTTTACATTTATATGTAAAATCCCACTTTTCGCTTGGCCACTCTTCAGTAGTTCTATCTTCTGTGTTTAACATAGGATACTCTTCATCAAGTTCCCAAATCTTATGAACAGCTCCTCTTTCATCAATTTTTCTTCTATTTAAAAAATACTCCCCATCAAAGCTTGGTGTATAGCGCCCAAAAGTAATATAACGCATTGTTCTAAGAAGCGAACTATCAATCTTTCCAAGCTCTTCCCAGTTATATATTGGAATATTTGGTTTAGGAAATCTGCCACTACTTAACTTCCACATCAAATATTGTCCAATCCAATCTCTAATATAAGGAAAAGCAGCAAAAGCAGTCGCACACTCTAAAATTCGATATTTACCATCTTCTTTTCCAACTGCAATATCACATGCCCAGTATTCTGCATTTGCAGCTTTGCTTACTTTTACAGCCAAATCCAAAACCCCTTTTGGCACATCCATATAATCCATACTTCCACCTTGGCTTGTGTTGGTGAGCCAATGTCCTTTTGGAGGTCTTCTCCAAAAAGCACAAACTGGTTTATGCCCAATAAGCATTACTCTAATATCTGCACTCATTGGAATAAAATCTTGCACATAAATTGGACAATATTTTTTAGTTTCAAGTAATTTTTTTGCTTCCTCGTATGAATCTACTTTATGAACATAATATCCTCCATAATTGCTGGGACCGTAACTTCTTTTGATAATTTTTGGATAAGTTGTATTTTTTAAAAACTCCATTCCTTCTTCTTTATTATAAAAAATATAAGTTTTTGGAATGGGAATATCATATTTTTGACAAAATCTTGTAACATTTTCTTTTGATTTATTGGCAAATTGGCTATCTAAAGAAGGAATAAATTTCACATTAGGTAATCTTTTTGCAATTTTTCTAAAGGTTTCATAGGCAGTTGCGGGGATATTTCCAATTAATACATCAATTTTTTTTCGCTTTACTTCATTAATAAAGCGCTCTTCATCCCCCTTCCAATGATAAACAACTGTCTCAATTTTTTCAGGCCATCCTCTAAAATTGCTTCTATCAAAAAATCGCAAAACATAATCTAAATATAAAAGTCCAATTTTTGGTAACTTTTTCATTTTTTATCCTTTATTTTTTTATTAATAAGTTCGACAATTTTATCAATTTTTTTATCATTAAAATTAAGTCCCAATTTCTCTTGCTCAGGCGTTGCAAAAGCTGGAATACCATTTACTTCTAATACTACATACTCTTGACGTTTTCTATCAAAAATAATATCAACTCCTGCTATTTCCATTCCAAGAGCTTTTGACGCTCTTTTTGCAAGTTCAATCACCTCATCAGAGCAATCATCTCTTAATATAACGCTTCCTCCACTTGTAACATTGGTGCGCCAATCTCCCTCTTTTGCTTTTCTTCCATAACAAGCAATAAATTCATTATCTACCAAATCCACTCTAAAATCGCTTCCATCATAATCAATAAATTGTTCAATGTAAAAAAAACGCATATCGGTTCTATTTAAAAAGGGCAAAATCATATCAAGTTTATCCTTACTATCAACTAAAGCCATTCCAAGTCCTCCCCAGCCATCAACTGTTTTAAAAACCACTTTGCCCCACTCTAAAAATTTTTTCTTTATCGTTTCTACATCTTCTCTATGACACAAAAAATAATCTGCTGTCCTTATGCCATTTTGCCTCAATAAATCATTAGTTTTAAATTTATCTTCACTGATTCGAAATGCTTTAAAATTATTAATACATGGTACATGCTTATCAAGTGTTTCATAAAGATATACCTGATATTTTGTCTGTTGCCCGGCATTATAACTAAAAAAACAATCAAGCTCATAAAGATTTTCTCCATTAAAAAGTATTTTTCCATTTTCAGCTACAGCATAACGCAAATTAATGTTTGTTATTACCTCATGGCCTGATTCTTGAAGTTTATTTACCAACTTTTGCTCAATCACATCACCGCCGCCATTTTGATACATCCAAATCCCCACTTTGCCCATTATGAATCCTTTAGAAAAAATTTCTTATAATATTTAAAATTTTTATATTACATAAAAATAAATTTGAAAAGGTTTAAAATGAGTGAATTTCAAGAGCTTGCCGAACTTATCAATATAAACTCATATACTAAAAATAAAAAAGGTGTTGATGCAAATGGTGCCTTAATGCAAAAAAAGTTTGAAGCACTTAACTTTAAAACAACAATTTATGAAAGAAAAGAAATTGGTAACCACCTTTTTTTTGAATCAGCTAAGAAAGAAGGTCCTAAAATGCTCCTTTTAGGACATCTTGATACTGTTTTTCCACCAGGAACTTTTGAGCATTTTAGCGAAGATAGTGAGTGGATTTATGGTCCTGGTGTTTGTGACATGAAAGGTGGTAATATGGTCATGGTAGAAGCTCTAAGAGCGCAAGAAAAAATTTATAATATCGATGTTTTATTAGTAAGTGATGAAGAAACAGGGAGTGATGATTCAAGAGAGTTAACCTTTCATTTAGCAAAAAACTATACCTATTGCCTTGTTTTTGAAGCTGCAGGGAAAAATGAAGAAATAGTAACTGCAAGAAAAGGAATTGGCACCTTTAGCATAGAAATCACAGGCAAAGCCGCTCATGCTGGCAACTGCTACACTCAAGGAGTTGATGCCAACCAAGAAGCAGCCCATAAAATCTTGGCACTTTCACACTTAAGCTCTTTAGAAGAAGGCACAACTGTAAATGTTGGAAAAATCGAAGGAGGAATTGGAGCAAATACCATTAGCCCTTATGCAAAATTGCTCTTTGAAACACGCTTTAGTAAAATAAGTGAACGAGATAGAATTTTAAAAGAGATGCATGAAATTGTAAATACATCTTATATAGAAGGAACAAGCGCAAAATTAAGTGGTAACTTACAAAGAGATGTAATGGAAGAAAATAGCAAACAGCTTGAATTTATTAAACTTTTAGAAAATTGGACTAATAGCAAGCTTTTAACCGAAAAAAGAGGTGGAGGAAGTGATGCCAATATTGCCGCAAGTGCTGGAGCAATAACACTTGATGGATTTGGTCCTTATGGAGATGGAGACCATACTATTCATGAGCGAGCCAATAAAAAAAGCTATTTTAATCGGATTGAATTAGTAACAAAAATTTTTAATGGATTTATCAAAAGTTTGTAATATATTGTTACAGCTTTATTTCCTTGCAACAAAGGTAACAAAATTTGCCCATTGAAAGATTGTATGAACATTTTTAAATCCAACATCTTTGCACATTTGGATATTTTCTGAAATAGTAAAAGGAATAAGCACATTTTCTAAGGCTTCTCTTTTTTTACTTATTTCATACTCACTATAGCCTTGTGCTTTTTTATAACCATAATAGATTTCAATTATATCTTTATCAAGCTTTTTATCTTCAAAAACTACTTTTTCACTAAAAATAAAAACTCCATCTTTTTTTAAACCATCAAAAATTTTTTGCACAACTTTTGGACGATTGATTGGGCGAATAAATTGTAATGTATAATTTGCAACAATAAAATCAAAGTTATCTAAACTTACCTCTTTAATGTCGCCATATTGTAGATGAATCTCTTCTATCCCATAAGCTTGCAATTTTTTTTGTGCTTGAAGAAGCATTGGTTTTGAGTTATCTATCCCAAAAAGCTCTAAATTGACTTTTGCTTTGCTTTTAACTTCAAGCAAAAACAAGGCTGTCGAACAGCCTAAATCTATAAGCTTATCTCCCTCTTTTGCATTAAGATTAATAAAGTCAATAATAAGCTTTTGCACCTCTTTATAAAAAGGGACTGAGCGCTTGAGCATATCATCAAAAACTGATGCAACGCTCTCATCAAACTCAAATTTTTTCTCAATCTCTTTAGCAAAAACCCTATCTCTCACCCCTACCCTTTAAATCCATAAAAGCTTGGGAAAAGTACAATTGAAGCAAGCACCAAAATTTGTAAAAGAATAAAAGGAATAACCCCTTTATAAATATCAATTGAGCTTACCTCTTTTGGTGCCACACCTTTTAAATAAAACAAACTAAATCCAAAAGGTGGTGTTAAAAAGGAAGTTTGTAAATTGAGCGCAATTAAAATAGCAAACCAAAGTGGATCAATTCCTATTGTTTGAGAAATTGGCAATAAAATTGGTACTACAATATAAGAAATCTCAATAAAATCGATAAAAAATCCAAGAAACATAATAATTGCCATAGAAAGTATCAAAAAGCCCCATTTTTGTCCTGGTAAGTGCGTCATAAACTCTTCTACAATTGTATCTGCACCACTATAATTAAATACCATAGAAAAAGCTGTAGCTCCTACTAAAATGGCAAAAACCATTGCTGTTGTTTTAACTGTTTCAAGCGAAGAATCTTTTAAAAGACTCCAAGAGAGCTTTTTATAAGCTGCAGCTAAAATAACTGCGCCAATTGCTCCTAGTGAAGCTGATTCAGTTGGTGTTGCAATTCCTGCAAAGATTGAGCCAAGCACCAAAATAATTAAAACAAGTGGCGGGATAATGGCTTTGAGCGCTTTTTTTGCATTTTCTTTGTAGCTAATATTTTCATTAACAATTGCTGGAGCAACATTTGGCTTAAGATAAGCCAGAATTAAAATATAAAGAATATAAACGCCCACCAAAATAAATCCTGGCATAATTGCTGATTTAAATAAATCTCCAACAGGTAACTGAAAGACATCTCCTAAAATAATTAAAACAATTGATGGAGGAATAATTTGCCCAAGCGTTCCTGATGCACAAATTGTTCCAGAGCTTAGCGCTTTATCATACCCATTTCTTAACATAATTGGCAATGAAATTACCCCCATTGCTACAACACTTGCTCCAACAACTCCAGTAGAAGCTGCAAGCAATGCTCCAATTAAGACAGTAGAAACTGCAAGTCCACCTCTAATTTTGCCAAAAAGTGTTCCCATTGAGAGCAAAAGGCGCTCAGCAAGCTCACTTTTTTGCAATACAATCCCCATAAAGATAAAAAGAGGCACAGCCATTAAAATTTTATTTTGCATAATAGAATAGATTCTAAATGGAAGCATCGAAAACATCGAGATAAATTCATCCATCCAGTCTATAAATGTTCCACCATCTGGCATAACTTCTAAATAACTAGCCCCTAAACCAAAAAAAAGAGCCACTGCTCCAAACGTAAATGCAACTGGAAAACCAAGCAGCAAAAAAAGCAAAGCTGCTACAAACATTACTATTCCAATCATACTTCCACCTCTTCTTCTTTTAATGGAGCTTCTTTACCACGATAGATATTAATATTTTTTACAATAAAATTGAGTGTACAAAAGAGTAAAAAGATAAAAGCAAAAGGAATTTGCGCTTTTATAATCCATCGATATGGAAGCCCCCCTGGATCTGGGCTAATTTCATTGGTTGTATATGAATCCATTACAAACTCATAAGAGCTATAAATTATCAAAAGCGCTAAAGGAATAATAAACAATATTGCTCCAAAAATATTAATAATTGCTTGTTTTTTAGGACCTAACTTATCATAAATAAAATCAACTCTTACATGGGCATTGTGACGAAGAGCATATCCAGTACCATAAAGCATAATAATTGCAAAGTTATGCCACTCAAGCTCTTGTGTAGCTACAGTTTTAATATGCAAAACATATCTTGCAAAAACATCATACGCAACATTAAGAATAAGAAGCAGCAATAAAATTGCTAAAATAACACCAATAAAATCGATTATCTTATCACTTACTCGTTCAAATTTTTCTAACATACTACTCCTTTACTAAAGCCAAAAAATAACCAAAATTATCTTTTGGCTTTACCCCAAATAAGGGGTTATTGTGTAATATTTAAATCTTTTGACATTTTTAAATAGTAATATTGCATCATCATAGACCAAGCTCTTGCTTTTTTCATATAGGCTCTATAATCGGCCCAAATCTCTTTAAAAAGTGGATTTTTTGCTGCATATTCACTAAATACTTCATCAGTTGCCTTTTTAAGTGCAAGTAATACTGGTTTTGGAAAAGTTTTAACTTGAATTTCGGGATGCTCTTTTTTCATTTTTGCCCATGCTTCAACTGATTCGGCAAAATTTTCTACATACATATCAAATGTTGCGGCTTTCATAGCAGTAATAAGCATTGTTTGATACTCTTTAGGAAGCTTATCAAACGCTCTTTTATTGACATAAAATTGCATTTCGCTTCCTGGCTCATGCCATCCAGTATAGTAATATTTAGCAACTTTATGAAAGCCCATTTTAATATCCATTCCAGGTCCTACCCACTCAAGTGCATCAATTGTTCCACGATCAAGTGAAGTATAAAGCTCTCCAGCTGGAATATTTACAACACTAACTCCAAGTTTTGCCATCACCTCACCAGCAAGACCAGGAATGCGCATCTTAAGCCCTTTTAAATCATCAACACTTTTAATCTCTTTTTTAAACCAGCCACCCATTTGATTTCCTGTATTTCCACCAGGAAATACATAAACTCCAAACTTATCATAAACTTGCCTCATATATTTCATTCCATTGCCATAATAAAACCATGCATATTGCTCACTTGGCGTCATTCCAAAAGGAACAGTTGTAAACCAAACGGTATTAATATCTTTACCCTTCCAATAATAAGAAGAACTGTGCCCCATTTGATACATTCCACCTTTTACCATATCTAAAATGCCAAAAGGGGCTCTATGTTTTTCTTTTCCATCAACAGTAATAATAAATTTGCCTTTACTCATTTGCTTTACTAATTTTGCAACTTCAAGTGGAGGCGAAGCAAGTGGTTTTAGGGTTGAAGGCCAAGTCATTGCAAGGCGCCAATGCACAATTCTTGCACTTAAAGGGGTTAAAACAAATACTAAAGCTAAAACACTAAAGAAAAATAATCTCATCTTTTTTAACATCTTTCTCTCCTTAAAAAGATTCATTTTATTTTATCCTAAAAGAGTTAAGAAATTTTAACATTTTTTAAAATTTTTATTCAACAAAAATAAAAGTTTATGCTATACTTAAAAGTAAAGGAGGAGACAATGAGAGTTGTTTTGCTTACAATCTTTTTCATTGCTTTTATGAAAGCTACTGTTTTAGTTAATCGTTTTTATTACTTTCCCTATCAAGATATCAATTCTTTAAAAGTTTGTTTACAAAAAGCTCCACTTTTAAGCAGCGAAGGAATTCCTTTAGAAAATGTAGCAAGAGCCATTTTTGCACCTACAAAAACACTCAAAGTTGCGCAAAAAATTAGTTACGAAAATATTAATCTCTTAAGCAAATATGGAAAAATAGCAGTTAAACTCAAATTTGATCGCTACAAAAAAGGAATTTATGATTACTCTTTTATAATTGATTTGAAAGAGCTTGTTTCTAACTTAGGCACATCCAAAAAAGCCCACCAAAAAGTTATCAATTTAGCAAAACTTTTTGTTGTTTCACTCATAAAAAGTGCCCAAAGCAATTTTGGCAAAGGCAAGTTTCGAATCTGGATTCATTTTTTACATTTGCCCTCACAAAAGAATTTAAAAGGATTTAAACTCATTAACCAAAATAAAGGTGATTGGCCAAATTGGCCCTACACCTCTTCTAGCAAAATTTATAAGCAATATATCAAAGAGGTGCTTGCAAAACATTGCCCTTAGGCAAAAAGATTTTTATATTTTTCTTCGTCAAATCCAACAATAACCTCACCATTGTCAAGTTCAATGACGGGGCGTTTAATTAAAAGGTTTTCTTTACAAAGCCACTCTCTTTTGCCGCTATCGTCTAAATTGAGCTCTTTTAATTTAAGGGTTCGATATTTTGTGCCTCTTGTATTTAAAAGGGTATCAACTCCAACTTTTTCAATCCAAAAATCTATCTTTTCACAACTTGCTGGCTCTTTTTTAAAATCAACAAAATCATATTCAATATTATGTTCTTTAAAAAATTTTAAAGCTTTTTTTACACTACCGCATGTTTTAATACCATATACTCTCATTGGCTTTACTCCTTTTTCTTTTTATGCAATAATAGCAAAAAAATTTCAAAGGGAGTTGATGAAATTTGATTCAATCAAAGCATATCAAGACTATTTTTTACCATTAATTGAAAAAGAGCGAAAAGCGCAAAAAGAGTTTTTTTTAAACGAAATTAAAACGCTCTCAGGCAAAAAACGCCAAGAACTTGGACGCGCTTTGCTTGATTTAAAAGGAAAAAAAAGTGGTGAATTTTTAGATTACTCTATTTATCGTTTTTTTAAACCCAATTTAAATGAACATCAAATAAAAGTGGGAGATATTGTTTTAATTAGCAAAGGCGAGCCTTTAAAGTTTAATATTGAAGCCACCGTTAGCGTGGTTGCAAAAAATTATATTGAGTGTTTTGTTAGTGGGGAGCTTTTTAAAGCTAAACGTTATAGAGTCGATTTATTTGTTAATGATATTACTTTTAAACGAATGGAAGAAGCTATTAAAAATTTAGAAAACTCCATTTTTCCATACAAAATCATTCTTGGAGCAAAAGAGCCTCAAATAATTCAAACAAAGCACTTTAGTAAAAATTTAAATGACTCACAAAATATTGCCTTTAGCAAAGCAGTTAAGAGTGAGCTTTTTTTAATTCATGGTCCCTATGGCACGGGGAAAACGACAACTTTAGTAGAAATCATTAAAGCTTTAAAAGGAAAAAAGATATTAGTAAGTGCTGATAGCAATGTTGCCGTAGATAATTTATTAGAAAGGCTGCTTGATTTTAAGGTAGTTCGAATAGGACATCCTGCAAAAATTGATACAAAACTAAAAGAGCACTCTCTTGATTATCAAATTACCAAACACCCAAAATATAAAGAGATAAAAGAGCTTTTAAAAAAGATAAAAAAACTTAAACAACTTCAAGATGCAAATGGTTTAAAGCCCACTCCAGCAAATAAAAGAGGCTTAAGTGAAGAAGAAATTATAAAGTTTGCAAAAGCCAAAAAAGCAGTTCGCGGTATTAAAATTAGCAAATTAGAAAAAATGAAATTATGGCTTCTTATGCAAAAAAAATTAAATAGCCTTTTTGAAAAAAAAGATAAACTCACTCAATATATTATTAACGAAATTTTTGAAAGTGCTCATATTGTATTTGCTACCACTTCTGGTGCTGGAAGTGAGCTGTTAAAAGAGCAAAGTTTTTATGTAGCAATCATTGATGAAGCAGCTCAAGCAATGGAGCCAAGCATAATAATTGCTATGAGTAAAGCAAAGCAAGTTCTTTTAGCTGGAGATCACAAGCAGTTGCCTCCAACAATTTTGAGCAATGATAAAAAGTTACAAATTAGCCTTTTTGAGCGATTTAGCACTCTTTATCCCAAAGCTATGCATACACTCTCAATTCAATATCGAATGAATGAAAAAATTAATCACTTTCCAAGTTGCGAGTTTTACAATTGTGTGGTAAAAAGTGATAAGAGTGTAGCCAACATTACAATGAAAGATTTAGGAATAAAAGAAGAGGAGTTTTTTGGCTCTGTTGCCCCTCTTGTTTTATTTGATACAAAAGGAAAATTTATTGAAACAAGTAAAAAAGGGAGCACTTCTAAAAGTAATATTCAAGAAGCACACTTTGTAAAAAAATTAGTTGATACTTTACTTAGAGCAAGCGCCAAAGAAGATATGATTGGCATTATTACTCCTTATAAAGATCAAGAAGAGTATTTAAAAAAGCTTATTGCAAATATCGAAATAAAATCGGTTGATGGCTTTCAAGGAAGAGAAAAAGAGATTATCATTTTAAGTTTAGTGCGCTCTAACGAAAAAGAAAATATCGGTTTTTTACAAGATTTAAGAAGACTTAACGTTGCTCTAACGCGCGCAAAAAGAAAGCTTATTATTATTGCTGATGCTAAAACACTTAGCTCTCATCCAACATATCAAAGATTAATTACATATTGCAAGAAAAATGGAGTTTATAAAGAAGCCAAGAGTTAAACTCTTGCTTCCTCTCTTCTTTGGAGATACTCCCAGCGCTCATTAACATCTTTTTGGATTTGATCAATGATATGGCGATTTTCTGGTTTAAAGAGGTGTTTAAATCTACCTTGCGCTGCAAAATACTCTTCTACTGGAAGCACTTTTTTGGGTCTATATAAAATGTTAAGCTCAGTTCCATTTACGATTTCGTAAATTGGGAAAATAAGCGTATCGGTTGCTAAATCAGTTACTTCAATCGTATTTTTTGGATCAAACTTCCATTCAGTCGTACAAGCTGAAACGGTGTTAATAAAGCAAGGCCCTTCAGTCTCAAGCGCTTTTTGGAAAACTTTTGCCATAATTTTCCATTTATTTGGTGCAACTTGAGCTACATAAGGTGCACCATGAGCTGCCATAATTGCTACAATATCTTTTTTCTTCTCTTTTTTACCATAACTAACGCGTCCTGCTTGAGCTGTTGTTGTGCTTGCTCCAACTGGAGTAGAAGAGCTTCTTTGTCCACCAGTATTAGCATAAACTTCGTTATCTAAACAAATATAAGTAAAATCGTGTCCTCTCTCAATTGCTCCACTTAACCATTGAAAACCAATATCATACGTTGAACCATCTCCACCAAATGCAACAAATTTTACTGGAGCATCTGGATCTTTGAGCGTTCCTTTTCTTTTTCTTGCTTTATACATTGCCTCAGCTCCACTAATTGCAGAAGCTGCATTTTCAAAACCAATATGAATCCAGCTTGTATCCCAAGAAGTGTATGGATAAACTGCAGTTGATACTTCTAAACAACCTGTATTTGTTGCAATAACAAGGTTATCATCTGTTGCATTCATCAATTCTCTTACAATCATAGAGTGCGCACAACCAGGACATAGTAAGTGTGCACCCTCAAGTCTTTCATTTGCTGTTGAAAACTCTTTTAAATTTTTAATTGGTCTAAGTGCCATGATTAACTCCTTTTAGTCTCAAAAAAACCAAGTTTAGGACCTCTAACACCACTAAATTGTTGAATTGGTGTTGTAATATATCCTGCATCAGCATGTGCTTTTTGCTCTTTAAAAATTCTTTTTGCCTCACTTACTGGAAAATCTCTTCCACCAAGTCCATAAATAAAGTTTGTAATGAGTGGTCTATTTGGTGTTGTATACATTGCAGCTGAAATTTCATTAAATAAAGCCCCCATTGCACCCATTGGAGCAGATCTATCTAATACTGCAACAGCTTTTACATTTGCTAAGGCATCTCTAATTTCATTAAATGGGAATGGTCTAAATACTCTTGGAGCAACAACTCCAGCTTTAATGCCTTCTTCTTTTCTAAGTTCTTCAGCCGCTACTCTTGCAGTCTCAACTGTTGTTCCAAGTGCAACAATTGCAACCTCAGCATCTTCCATCATATAGCTTTCTACTCTTTTATACTCACGTCCAGTTAACTTTTTAAACTCTTCAAATACTTCATCAATCACAGCTGCAGAGTCAAAAAGAGCTTTGTGTTGTCTTGCTTTGTGCTCAAAGTGCCAATCTTCTTCTGTTTGTGCGCCATATGTTACTGGTTTGCTAAAATCTAACATCTCTTCATAAGGCTTATAATCACCTACAAATTTATATGCTTCATCATCTTGGAGGGGATGAACGTTTTGAGCCGTATGAGAAGTTAAGAATCCATCTTGATGCACCATTACAGGAAGTCTTACTCTCATATCTTCACCAATTTTAAAAGCACAAAGCGTTAAATCGTATGCTTCTTGAGCATTAAAAGCATCCATTTGAACCCAGCCGCTATCGCGTCCTGCATACATATCACCATGATCGCCACGAACGTTAAGTGGAGAAGCAACTGCTCTATTAGCAACAGTAAGAACTAAAGGAACTCTCATACCACTTGCTTGGTAAAGCACTTCAATCATTAACATAAAACCTTGAGAGCTTGTTGCAGTTGCAACTCTACCACCAGCTGCTGCAGCACCAACGCAAGCACTCATTGCAGCATGCTCACTCTCAACCATAACATATTCACCATCAACATATCCATTTGCAACAAAATAGCCATAATTTTCAACGATTGGAGTTGATGGCGTTATCGGGTAAGCCGCAACTACATCAACTTGCGCTTGGCGTAATGCTTGGGCAGCTGCTAAATTTCCATCCCAAACTTCAACTTCGTTTAATTGCATTTTCTCTGCCATAATATTCCTTTCTTACTTTTCTTTCTTTTTCTTCTCTGGCCATTTGGTTAACGCAACTTCAGGCTCTTCAGCTTCTGCAAACATTAAAAGCGATTTTGGATTTGTAGGACAAACTTCAACACAAACCCCACACCCTTTACAGTGATCATAATCAATTCCAAGCATTTGTTTATCTCTTGAAACAATAGAAGTATCTGGACACCAAACCCAGCAATGTTGACAATCGATGCAAATGTCTCTATTATAAACTGGCTTAATTACACGCCAAGAAGCAACTGTTGCTGTGTATGAACTAAAATCTGAATATGGTCGCTCTTCTGGACGTATATGTGCAACATTATCAACTTCGGTTTCAAATGTTTCTAAAATCGTTCCTTGCGTTACCTCATCCCAACCTACTAATTCCTCTGCACCAAGTTCTCTAATTCCTCTTTTAGGAGTTGCTAATACACCTTTACTCATACTCTATCCTTTAATAAACTTCGTTATAAGCTCTTTTAATAGCTTCCATATTTGCATCAATAATTTTTTGTGGAAACTTTGAAAGAACTCTTTTCATTGACTCTAAAAAGAAATCCAAATCAAACATACCAGATACTTTCATTAAAGCTCCAAGCATTGGAGTGTTTGGAATAGATCTTCCAATTGTATCCATTGAAATTCCAATAGCATCTACCACATATACTCTATCTTTTTTATCTTGAAGCTCTGGAATTTGAGCAATCAATTCATCTTTGCTTAAATGTGTTGTAATAATATATTTTGTTGTAGGTTTATCATTTTCAGTAATATTATCGGTAAATGCAAGTGCTGGGTCAATTACAAGCACGTAATCTGGTCTCATAAATTTTTCATGATTAATTATTGGTTTATCATCAATTCTATTATAAGCGCGCATTGCAGCGCCTCTTTTTGCTGAACCATACAAAGCAAAAGCTTGCACTTCTTTTCCAGTTCTTGCTACAACATCACCAAGACCTTTAGCGCCCGTTACAGCACCTTGTCCTGCACGCGAATGCCATCTAATCTCTATCATTGCTACTCCTTCTTTTGTGTTAACCTATTGTAATAAGTTGAACTTAAATAAGCCTTTAATTGAATAAATAATTCTAAAAATCAAAGGAAAAGTGTTGTTAAATGCAACACTTTTTTTACTCTTTCACCCAGTCTATGAAGTTATATTCTAAGCCTACTATAGAAGGTGAGACATTTTTGATACTTTTTGAAACAGCCGTTATAGAATTTGGAATATATAAAAAAACGTATGGATGATCGTTAACTATAAGTTTAAAAATTTTTTGATAAATCTTATTAAATTTTTCTTGATTTATCTCGCTTTGAGCTTTTATAATAAGTTTATCCACTTTTTTATTATGATAGCCTATAAAATTAAAACCTCCTTTTGTATCACTTTTGCTGTGCCAAATAGAATAAGCATCTGGAATTAAGCTAAGCCCCCAACCAAGCAAAACAGCATCAAATCTATGAGGAAAAACAATAGTATTTAAAAAAGCTTGCCACTCTAAAACGCGAATTTTCATATGAACATTTACTTTAAGTAGTTGTTGCTGGATAATCTCTGCCGCATAAATTCTAATAGGATTGCCACTATTAGTAACTAACGTAAAAGTAAAGGGGTGCTTACTATCGTAACCCAACTCTTTTAAAATGGCTTTTGCTTTTTTGGGATTATATTTGAGCGGTTTAAAGTCTTTTGGATAGACTCCGCTTCCTGGCATAAAAGGACCATTGCAAATTTTTGCATGAGAAAAAAAGAGTAAATCAATAAGCTCTTGTTTATTTATCGCTAACGCAATAGCTTTACGCAATTGCTTATTATTAAAAGGCTTTTTTCTTAAATTAAATCCTATATAAGTATAGCCATGACTTGGCATTTCAAATATATTAAAATGTTTTTTAAAATTTTTATCAATTTGGCGTGTTAATTGCAAAGGGGTGAGTCCACCAATATCTAATTTTTGTGATTTTAACAGCATAAATTCTGTTGCACTATCAGCTACATATTTATAAATCATTTTTTTTATGTAAGGAGGATGTTCAAAATACCTCTTATTCGCTACTAAAACAATATCTTTGTTAACTTCAAAAGGCTTTATCATTTTATAAGGACCAGTTCCAATAGCAAACTTATTAAAACGAGATTGCATTGGATTTTTCTCTTTTTCCCAAATATGTTTTGGTAAAATCCCCATCATCCAAATTGAAAGAGCTTTAAAATAAGGCTTTTTATACTTTATTTTTATAGTATAATCATTAATTGCTTCAACACTTTGAACCTCTTTAAAATCAGTAGCATATGGCGTAACAATTTTTTTTGAGCGAAGTAAGTTATAAGTAAAAACAACATCTTTAGCACTAAATTTTTTGCCATCATGCCAAAAAACATTTTTCTTTAAATAAAATATTAAAGTTGTATTATCTTCAAATTTCCAAGATGTAGCTAAATCTCCAACAATTTTTCCATTTTTATCAAACTTTACTAACCCATTAAAAATCCAAGAGCTTATCTCTCCACTTACACTATCGGTTGCCAAAAGTGGGTTGATTCTATTAGGTGAAGATGAAGTGGAGCGATAAAATGGCTCAGCTAAAAGACTAAAAGAAAAAATTATAATTAAAATAATTCTTCTCAATGATAGAACCTTTCTATTGTAAAAAAGTAACACATAATTTTACTATTTTAACACTTAAGCAATAGTTTAGTTGAAATATAATAAAAATTAATATTGCTTTAATTAAGAATGTATTAAAATTAGGTGTATTTAAAATCTTTACTAAAGGAATGACATGGCAAGAGTAGTAGTAATGGGTGCTGGTGTTTCTGGGCACACTGCCGCAACCTTTGCTAAGCATTGGCTGGGCAAAGAGCATGAGGTAGTTGTTGTAACACCAAACTCAAATTGGAACTGGATTCCATCTAATATTTGGGTTGGTGTTGGTGAAATGACAAAAGAAGATGTTGTTTTCCCACTTGCACCAGTGTATGAAAAAGCTGGAATTATCTATAAACAAGCAAAAGCTGTTTCTATCCATCCAGAAGGAAAAGAAGGCAGCGACAAACCTTTTATTACAATTGAGTATACAGGGCAAGGCAAAGAAGGACAAACAGAAGAGGTAACGTATGATTATTTAATTAATGCAACTGGTCCTAAACTAAACTTTGATGCAACTCCTGGCCTTGGAAATGGACAAGGACAAATTGGACCATACACTGTTTCTGTATGTACAGCAGATCATGCAGTTCATGCAAATAATGAACTTAGAAAAATTTTTGAAAAAGCAAAAGCTGGACAAAAACAAAAAATTTTAATTGGTACCGGACATGGTATGTGTACATGTCAAGGTGCAGCATTTGAGTATATCTTTAATATTGAGTTTGAAGCAAGAAGAGCTGGCGTTAGAGATAACTTAGAAATTAAATGGATTTCAAATGAACAATTTTTAGGTGACTTTGGAATTGGTGGTCTTCATATTAAACGTGGTGGATATGCAGCAAGTTCAAAAATCTTTGCAGAATCGCTCTTTGTTGAAAGAGGAGTTGATTGGATTGTAGGTGCTGCAGTTAAGAAAGTAGAAGAAGGTAAAGTTCACTATGAGCTTTTAGATGGAAGCGAAGGAACAGAAGAGTTTGACTTTGCAATGCTTATTCCTCCATTTAGCGGCGTAGGATTAAAAGCTTACGATAAAGCTGGAGAAGATATTACAGATAAACTTTTTGCACCAAATGGCTTTATGAAAGTGGATGCTAACTACACTCCAAAACCATATGAAGAGTGGAAAGCAAGCGATTGGCCAAGAACTTATCAAAATCCAGATTATAAAAACATTTTTGCAGTAGGGATTGCTTTTGCTCCACCTCATCCAATTTCAAAACCTGCAAAATCGCCAAATGGTACACCAATTACACCTGCACCTCCTAGAACTGGTATGCCATCAGGTATCATTGGTAAAGCAGTAGCACATTCAGTTGTTGATTTGATTAAACATGGACCAAATGCAAAACTACATGAAGCATCAATGGCAGAAATGGGTGCAGCTTGTGTTGCAAGTGCTGGTAAATCATTAACAAAAGGTACAGCAGCAGCTCTTACTGTTTATCCAGTAGTTCCAGATTATGACAAATATCCTGGAATTGGTAGAGATTTAGATTATACATTTGGAGAAATTGGTCTTGCAGGACACTGGATTAAACACATCTTGCACTATATGTTTATTTACAAAGCAAAACTTAAGCCAGGCTGGACTCTTATTCCAGAATAATAGATACTATAAAGGAGAAAAAAATGGCATCAGTAGATCATTCAATTGAAAAACATGTAAAGCCGTATGAGCCAAGTTTTGAAACTATGGTTCCTACGCCATTAGTGAAGTTTTTAAGAACTTGTATTTTATGGCAAATTATTCGCTTTATTGTAATTAACATTAAAATGATTCTTGTTGTAAGCAAAAGCCACTAAAAACTACTACTCCCCTTTTTGGGGATACTACAATATTAAAAGGATTTACATGGTAAAAGAGTTGGTTGTATATCCAGATGATAGAATTATTATGTGTGGGCCAGTTCGCTCATTTAAAGATCCATCTCTCCCAAAACTACTTGAAGATATGAAAGAGACTATGGAAGCTCATAATTTAAATGCTCTTAGTGCTATTCAAGTTGCCCATCCTTTTAATATTGTAGTAATTAAACAAAAAGATGGCTCCTATTTAGAACTTATTAATCCATCTATCATTCAAAAAGAAGGAAGATTTGAAAGTATTGAAACAACCTCTTATTATCCAGGAATTACTTTTAAAATTCCTCGTTTTGAAAAGATAAAAGTTCTTTTTGAAGATAGAAATGGCAATATGAAAAGTATGACTATTGAAGATAAAGAGCTTAGTGCAACAATTCAAAGAAAATTAGATTATCTCTCTGGTGCAACTCCACTTTATCGATTAGATCAAAATCAAAGAGATAGAGTCATTCAAGCTTTAAAAGATAAAGGAGTTTATAGACCAGAAGAAGTTTGCCCTCTCTTTAGCAAAAAAGATTATATTACCAGTTTTAACTCAAAATTGCTTTTTTTTATGGGGCTTACTCTTTTTGCTCCTTTGCTTAAAAACTATAGTCCTTGGATAAAAAATCATATTCAAAGTTTTTGGCAATTTGATAAATTTGCTTATATTCTATCTTGGATTTTAATGATAGTTTACTTTTTTTACGCCCAATATGAAGCAAAAAAATATCGCCAATGCACAAGCTGTCAAATTGGAAATCAAATTGGTGTTATTGGTAAACATCTTCTTATAGCAACTGCAATTTTTCTTGGAGCTCTTTTTTTCCTTAAACCTTAAGCTTTTTTTATTACTATAGGTAATAAAAAAGGAGTTCTCATTAATAAAGTAGAAACAATTTTACACAATGCTTCTTCTAAAAAAATTCTTTTTTTAGGCAAATTTATTCATATAAGTAAAGAAGATTTAGAAAAATTTGTTCAAAAAATAGGATTTTCTTTTTATACTACTTATAATGAAAATGTAGATTATGCTTTAGTTGTAGTTAGTTCTTTATTAAATCCAGATGAAGAGAATATTTTAGAAAAGCTCTATCAAAAAAAGATAAATGAGTGCACTCTCATTGAATTTGAAAGTTATTATGCAAAAAATATAAAGAGTAAAACTCTTTTAATGAGTTTAAAACTATCAAACAATCAAAAGCGCTTAGTCTCATTTTTAAAAAGTAAAGGTATAGATGATGAGCTTTTTTTAAAACTATTTTCCTTGTATAAATGGAATAAAAATGAAATAGAAAGTGATGAAGATAGAGATGTAATATTAAGTTTTATCAATCGCTTTTTTCCAAAAAGAGTTGAATTTAACCATTTAGATTTTACCCATTCACTTTCTTCTTTAATTGAAATTGCCTTAACTACCACAAATTCTAAAGTGCTTGATGCAATGCTTCGTTTACCAAATATTACCTTTAAAAGACGCTACCAAGAAGCTTGGAAACCCAAAAAACTTTATGATTTTATTGCATTAAATGAACATATATCAAATGAAACAAAAGCCTTTTTCTTCAGAGAAAAAAGTTACGATACTCTTTTAGCACTAAATCCTGCCATAAATAAAGAAGAACAGCTTTTAATTTTGCAAAGAGCAAATTCACTTCAAACAAAAATTAATTTAGCTAAAAATGAAAATTTAGATATTGAAGTTTTTCAAGCCCTTTTAAATGAAAATAAAGAAGTTGTTCAAACCCTTTTAGAGCATCAAAAAATTGAAGATATCTCTTTCATTCCAAAGAAATATCTCCACTATTTAGCACACAATCAAAAAAGTCCAAAAGCTTTAAATGATGCTCTTTTAATTGATCAATCAATTGATATTGAGCTTGCTATCAACCCGCTTATTGAACAAAGAAATCTCATTAAACTATTAGAAAAATATGGTGATATTGTCAAACCATCACTTGCTAAAAATCCAAACACTCCAAGCTATCTTTTACAAGAGTTTTTTAAAGAAGAGTCACTTTTACTCTATCTTGCAAGTAATCCAAATACTCCTCAAGAGATTTTATATAAACTTTGTCAAAGAGATGATTTTACTCTCAATCAAGAATTAGCAAAAAACCCATCCTTACCGCAAGAATATATCGATTATTTCAAACTTGATCCAAGACTCCTTCAAATTATGAATGAAAATGAAACACTAATTCAAAAAATAAAATCAAATAAAGAGTATCTATGAGAGCAAAAGAGTTAAAAGAAAATCTAAAAGTATTAATTGAGAAAAAACTTCCTGTTTTTATATGGGGAAGCCCTGGAATTGGAAAATCTTCTATTGTAAAATCAATAGCAAAAGAAGAAAACTTAGATTTTATTGATTTAAGATTAAGTCTTTTAGATCCTACCGATTTAAAAGGTATTCCTTTTTTTGATGCCCAAACAAAACAAGCTATTTGGGCACCTCCTGCATTTTTGCCAAAGAGTGGAAGTGGAATTTTATTTTTAGATGAAATTAATACTGCTCCTCCAACCATTCAAGCAGCAGCCTATCAGCTTATTTTAGATAGAAAAATTGGAGAGTATGAATTACCTTCTAATTGGGCAATTGTTGCAGCTGGAAATCTTGAAAGTGATATGGGAGCAACATTTAGTATGAGTGCTCCTTTGCTTAATCGTTTTATTCATCTTTATATGGATGTAGATTTTGAAGATTGGAAAGAGTGGGCATTGCAAAATGATATCAATAGCTATGTTATTGCATTTTTACAACTACATCAAGAAATGCTTTTTACCTTTAATCCACAAAGCGAACAAAATGCTTTTGCAACACCAAGAAGCTGGGAGTTTGTAAGTAAAATTTTGCAAAGCAATATTAAAACCAACTCTCTTTTAGAAGTTATCAAAGGAGCTGTTGGCAATGTTGCAAATGAATTTGTCAATTTTTTAAAAGTAAAAGAAAAGCTCCCAAATATTGATGATATTTTACAAGGAAAAGATGTTGAAGTGCCAAAAGATATTGCAACACTTTTTGCATTAAATTCCATTTTAACAATGCAATCAAAAAAAGCTTCTAATAAAGAACTCAATAATATTATTAAATTTTCACTCAATTTGCCAAAAGAGTTTGCAATTGCTCTTATAAAAGATATGCAAAAAGCTCAAGTAGAAGTTGAAGAGTGTGAAGCTTTTGAAGAGTGGATTGAAAATTTTGAAGATTTGTTAGAATAAAGTAAATGATGCAAAATATTGAAAAAATCAAACAACAACTCATTTTAGAAGAACCATTTTTTGGAAAACTTTTACTTCCATTAAAAATTGCTTTTAATAATAATATTAAATCATTTAAAAGCCGAGGTGATTTGCTTGAAATCAATAATGAATATTTAGAAGTATTAAATTCAGATGAAATCAAAACGATCTTAGCTAATGGAGCACTTCACCAAGCTTTTTTTCATCAAGAAAGAGGAAAAGGAAAAATACAATTTTTATGGTATTTAGCAAGTGATTTTGCTATTAATAATATTTTGGCACAAAATGGCTTTGTTATTCCTCCTCTGGCAAATTACTCCAGCCGCTTTGAAAGACTCTCAACAGAAGAGATTTATTCAATTTTATTAAGTGAAAGCAATATCAATGAAAAAGAACAAGAAATTCAAATGATAGAAGATGATGAATATAATTTGCTTTTTGAAAAAATTATTCAAGAAGCATCTTTTGAAAAAGAACTGCCAACAGCACTTGAACTCTTAATTAAAAAACTAAAACCTACAAAAACTCCTTGGCAACAGATTTTACAACATATTATTAATCAATATGTAAAGTTAGATTATAGCCTTTACCCTCCAAATAAACGCTTTTTATATCAAAATATTACCTTACCATCAATTTATACCAAAAAAATTACAATTGCAATTGCTATTGATACTTCTGCATCAATTTCGAATGAACTTTTAGAAACTTTTTTTAGTGAAATTAACACAATTTTATCTAAATTGAGAAATTATGAAATTATTTTAATTGAGTGTGATTATAAAATTAGAAACATTGCAAAATATAAACCTATGCAAAAATTAAAACAAAGTTTTAAAGGAGGGGGTGGAACTGATTTTCGCCCTGTCTTTGACTATATAACTAAAAGTAAAGAAGATATAGCTCTTTTAATCTATTTTACCGATGCTATGGGATATTTTCCTCAACAAAAGCCCAAATATCCAACCATTTGGGCTTTAACTCATGATATTGAAGTTCCATTTGGTAAAAAAATCCTTCTTAATTAATTACTATAAGGATCACAATCGTAATCTTTATTTTCTCTTGCTAATTTCTTCATTTTCCATAGAGTCATAACTTTAGCATAAGGAGAGTGTACAGTTTGATTGAGACAAACTAAAACTAAAGAATTTTCATCATTTTCTCCAACAGTGCAAGTAAAAATGTTTGTATCTTCTTTTATTTGAACGTGTAGCATGTCTAAATAACGCACTTTATCTTCTTTTATTTTTGTAATTTCTTGAAATTGCGCACTTTTGTAAAAAATTTTTTTATATTTTGTTTCAAAAAAACGATACTCAACATTTTCTTCATAACAACTATCGCTATAAAAATAGGACTGCTTTGTTAATTTTTCTTTTGCATTATTTAAAACATCTCCACCACAACCAAATAAGAAAAAGATAAAAAGAAAAACAAAAATCCCCTCACGCTCTTTTCCTTTTTACACTGCCTCTTCTATTTCAAATCCTAAATTTTGCGCCTCTTTAATAAACTCTTTTGAAACTCTAACATTTGATTCTATAATAACATCAGCAAGCTTTGAGCGAACCTTAAGAGATAATGGATGGTTTCCAGGATGCTTTTGAGCTAAGCAATAAAGATCCTCAGCAATTTTGCTATCTGGCATTAAATTAATTGCAATAATGAGTGGTTTTGCATCAGGTTCAGGAGTATATTTTTGCTCTTTTTTTATTTTAACTTTTTCTTTTAAAGCTTCCTCAAGTGTTTCAATTTTTACGATTGTTGTTCTTGTAAACTCTTCGGTCTTAGAAATTCTAACCTTAAATGCAATTGGCTCTTCAAGATTAAAATTTTCTTCAAGCTCTTTTAGTTGCGATTCAAAAAGCATAAGTTCAATATTGCCATGTAAATCCATTAAAGTAGCAATTGCAAATTTATTTCCTTTTTTAGAAATTTTTTCTTTAATCTCTTCAATTTTTCCAACAAGCAAAGCTTCTGAGCCATCAGCTAAGTCTTCCAACTCACTACTTAGGGTATATTTAATTTTATTTAAAGTATCTCTATATTTATCAAGAGGATGACCAGAAACATAAAATCCAAGAGTCTCTTTTTCAAAAGCTAAAAGCTCTAAGGTATCAAACTCTTCTAACTTTTCTAACTCAATTTCAATACGCGTCATCTCTTCATTTTCGCCAAAGAGCGAATTTTGTGCCTGTTTTTTGGCTAAAGCTACTTTTTGAGCAGCTTCAATAATATCTTCAATTTGCATAAGCATTGCACGGCGGCTATAGCCAAAGCAATCTAAGGCTCCAGATTTAATGAGTGACTCTATAACTTTTTTATTCACCTTGCTTGAATCAATCCTTGAGATAAAATCACTTAAATCTTTAAAAGGACCCTCTTTTCTTGCTTCTAAAATTGAGTTTATCGCAATATCTCCGGCTCCTTTAATAGCACCCAAACCAAATAAAATAACCTCTTTGCCATCAATATTACTTGCAATAAATTTTAAATCGGAGCGGTTAATATCTGGTGGCAAGAGTTCAATTCCCATGCGTTTAACTTCATCTACATAAGTTACAACTTTAGTAGTATTATCTTTTTCTAACGAAAGTTGCGCTGCCATAAATTCAGTTGGATAGTAACATTTTAAATATGAGGTATAAAAAGTTATCATAGCATATGCGGCTGAGTGTGATTTATTAAATCCATAACCAGCAAATTTTACAATCAAATCAAAAAGCTCACCCGCTTTTTGAGGATTAAAACCGTTTTTTTGTGCACCTTGAACAAACTCACCTTTGAGTCTATCCATCTCCTCTTTAATCTTTTTCCCCATTGCACGGCGCACCAAATCTGCCCCACCCAGAGTAAAGCCACCAATAGTTTGCACAATTTGCATAACCTGCTCTTGATAAACAATAACACCATAAGTTGGCTTTAAAATAGGCTCAAGCTCTGGAAACATATAGGTAATTTTTGCTCGTCCATGCTTTCTTTCAACAAAGTCATCAAGCATACCTGATTCCATCGGTCCTGGACGATAGAGTGCAAGCATCGCAATTATATCTTCAAAACCACTCGGTTTAAGGCGTTTTGCTAAATCTTGCATACCAGCTGATTCAATTTGAAAAAGCCCTAAAGTGTTCCCTTGCGAAATGTACTCATAGACCTTTTTATCTTGAATATCAACCTTTTTAAAATCAATCTCTACTCCTCGGCGCTCTTTAACAAGCTTTTTGGCTTCATCAATTACCGTTAAAGTTTTTAATCCCAAAAAGTCAAACTTAATTAAATCAACATCTTCAATATATTTTCCACTATATTGCGTTGCTAATGTATCTTGTCCAGCTGGTTTAAAAAGAGGAGTTTTATGCCAAAGCTCTTCATTGCTAATTACCACTCCTGCTGCATGCGTTCCAGCATTTCTATTGAGCCCTTCAAGTGCTTTTGCATATTTCCAAACACGCGCTGCTTGAGGATCATTTTTAATAAGCTCTCGTAACTTTGATTCAGCTTCATAAGCTTCATCAAGTTTTGTTCCAGGTTTATCTGGAATTAATTTTGCCATTGCATCAGCTTTAGCATAAGGCATGCCAAGCACTCTGGCAACATCCCGAATTACACCTTTTGCTAAAAGTTTCCCAAAAGTAATAATTTGCGCAACATTATAGCGCCCATATTTTCGAATAACATAATCAATAATCTCTTGGCGACGGCTCTGACAAAAATCCATATCAATATCTGGCATCGTTACACGCTCTGGATTTAAAAAACGCTCAAAAAGCAAATCATAAGGCATTGGATCTAAATCGGTAATCTCAAGCGCGTAAGCAACCAAACTTCCAGCAGCTGAGCCTCTTCCAGGACCTACTGGTATACCCATCTCTTTTGCTTCTCTAACAAAATCCCAAACAATTAGCATATAACCTGGGAATTTCATTTGAGTAATAATCTTTATCTCATGTTCTAAACGATCCCAATACTTTTGATGTTTCTCTTTTGGAACATACTCTAAGCGACGCTTTAAGCCCTCTTTTGCTTCGTAAATAAAAAGTGTGGTATCATTTTTAAATGAATACTCTTTATCAGGCTCTGGTAAAGAAAGCCCAACCTTTTTGGCACGCTCTCTTGTAAATTTAAAATTTGGCGGCGTTGGATTGCCAAGCTTAAGCTCTAAATTGCATTTATCTACAATTTCTTGCGTTGCCTCTAAAGCCTCTGGAATATCGGCATAAAGTTTTGCCATCTCTTCGGGAGATTTGACGTAAAATTCATGCACGGAGTGGCGAAGTCTATTTGGATCATCTAAGAGTTTGTTCATTGCAATACACATAAAAGCTTCATGTGCTTCGGCATCCTCTCTAAAGGTATAATGAGTATCATTTGTTGCTACTACTTTTATACCCGTTTCTTTAGAAAGACGCAAAATATCTTCATCAATTCGTAATTGATCATTAATTCCATGCCTCATAATCTCCAAATAAAAATCTTCACCAAAAATCTCTTTATACTCAAGTGCTATCTCTTTGGCTTTCTCATACCCTTTTGCACCAAATTTAAGATTTTTTTCATTGGTATTTAAGTGCCAGTTGATTTCTCCTTGCAAACAAGCAGCTGAGCAAATCAAACCTTCGCTATGTTCTCTTAAGAGCTTTTTATTAATTCTTGGATAATAGTAAAATCCATTAATATAAGCTTGAGAGCTTAAATACATCAAATTTTTATAACCAATCTCATTTTTTGCATATAAACAAAGATGAAAACGCTGTTTAGTGCTTTTATCGCCTAAATCCTCACTATTGTGCAAATAGGCTTCCATTCCAATAATTGGCTTTATGCCTTCTTTTTTCATAGTCGTATAAAAATCTATCGCACCAAACATATTGCCATGATCAGTCATAGCAACAGCTTCCATTCCAAGCTCTTTAATGCGCTTTGCTAAAGCTTTAATTTTATTAGCGCCATCAAGCAAAGAGTATTCGGTATGCAAATGCAAATGGGTAAATTTAGGTGCAGCCATTAAAATCCTTTTTGGCAATTTAACTTGATTGTAGCATTTTTTTTCTAAAGAAGCAAATCTTCCCTAAAAGGGAAGAGAAGTTATTTAGCTTTGTAGTAGCAACGCTTAGGAGATTCAATTTTGCCTTGCTCTTTTAATTTTTTAATCGCTTTGCTCACCTCTTTTGAATCAATATTTAAAATTTTTGCAATATCACCACTTTTAAGTGGCTCCTCACTTTTTTGCAAAGCTTGTAAAACTTGCTCTTCAATACTCATCTTCTCTCCTTACTCTTGGCAATATTTTGCCAAAGTTCCATTTTTAACAGTTTCAAAGCTCTCTTCTCCAACTAATTGTCTGACAATCTCTAACGCAAAACAAATTGCAGTTGCAGGACCTTGAGAAGTAATAACCTTCTCATCAACAACTACTATATCATCTACTCTATCTTCTGGTCTAATTTGCTCTTCTACACCAGGATAACAAGTATATTTTTTGCTTAAAACCCCAGCAACATGCAATGCATAAGGAGCTGCACACATTGCCGCAACCCACTTCCCTTTTGCTTTAAACTCTTTAATAACGCTTTGAGCCATTTCATTTTCGGCTAAACGATTGGTTCCACCCCAACCTCCAGGAAGTACTACAATATCATACTCATCTACAACAACAGTTTTTAAAGGAACATCGGCTTGAATGGTAATTCCATTTGCTCCAGTTACTAAATCATTTTCAAATTCACCTGGTAAATAAGCACTTTGAACTTCTACTCCACCTCTTCGTAAAATATCAATAATGGTTACACCTTCAATCTCTTCAAATCCATCTGCTAAAAGAACTAATGCTTTTGCCATTTTCAATCCTTTATAAAAATTTTTTTTAAATTATAGCATAAAGAAAGAGGCTTTGAGTGAAAAAAAGAAAAAAAGTAGCATTCTCGCCAAAGGCGAGAGAAGAGTTAGAATTTGTTACCAATAGTAAATTCAAATTTAGCTGTATCATCATATGGTTTTTTATTAAAGCCTTTAGCAAAAATCAAATTAATTGGTCCAAATGGTGAACGCCACTCAATTTGGGCACCAACTGAGCCTCTTTTTTCAGTTTGATTATACCCTTTAATCCATCCATAATCAACAAATCCAGTTAAACGCATTTTGTCGGTAATAAAATCAAGAGGAATGCTTGCTTCAAGTGAAACAACAGCACTTTTATATCCACCAAGACGATATAAATTGCCATTATTATCTTTTCCCATTGGAGAAATAGAAGCAGTAGTAAAGCCTCTTACTCCATAGCTTGATCCACCAAGATAGAGTCTCTCAGCTCTTGGAGTATTCCCTTTATTGTTAATATAAGCAGCTCTTAATTTTGCTCTTAAAATTAAATCATAATTTAAAATCTTTTTCATTCCATAATAGGTAGCAAATTTAAATTCACTCTTAAAAAATCGTGCATATTTACTTTTTTTACCAAAACCGGCATACTCTAAATAAAGTTGAGCATAAATACCTTTTCTTGGAACATAATAATCATCAGTTGTATCATAAGTAATTGTTGAAAAAATAGCAGCTTTTTTATAAGAAGTAAAATCAAAATTGTAATCTGTGCTTGTAATATTATTATCATAATCACTATATGAAACATCAGAATAACTAATTCCAACAGAAGCATCTAAATGTCTGGTAAGCTTTCTTCCAACACTTACATATCCACCTTTTTCTTTTTTGGTGTAATCGATAAATTCATATTTTTGATGGAAAAGTCCAAAAGAAACACTATAAAGTGAATCAAATACTCTTGGATCAGTTATAGAAATTGAATAATTATGCGATTTTCTTGATTTTTCTAAACTTAAACTATATCCAATTCCAGTTCCAAAAAGGTTAATATCTGAAATTGACGCATCTACACCTAATCCATCATAACTTCCATAGCTAAGTCCAGCCGTAATACTTCCAGTTTGCGCTTCTTTTACGTTTACATCTAAATCAACCGCATCTGCTCCTACTTTTTTAGGAACTAAATCTACTCTATCAAAAAATCCCGTTCTTTGCAACTCTTCTTTAGAATCTTTTAAATCTTGTAAATTAAAGGTATCGCCAGGAGCTAAATAGATATAGCGTCTAATAACGTGATCTTTTGTTTTTGTATTACCAAAAATTTTTACATCATGAATTTTAACTTTTGGTCCCAAATTTACTGAATAGATAACATCAATAGTATGCGTTGCATCATTTTTTCTAAAGCGTGGTTGTGCATTGGCAAACGCATATCCTTTGTTTCCAGCTTCTTCAATAAGCTTTTGTAAATCGTGGCGTAAATATTCAACGTTAAAAACTTGCCCTTCTTTTAGCTCAAACTTTTTTTGTAACTTTTTATTATCAAATCCTGGAATTGGTTCAAGTTTAAGTGAAGATACTTTATAAGGCTCACCTTCGTTTAAAATTCTAAAGGTAACTTCTGCCGTTTTAGAAGCAAAATCGGTTTTCATTAAAGGCTTATCAATTTTAACATCCAAATACCCTCTTTTTAAATACTCATCTCTTACTCTTGCCATGTCTACTTCAAGTTGTGAAGGCACAGCAATACCACTGCCTGTGAGC
The DNA here is from genome assembly GCA_027036015.1 of Campylobacteraceae bacterium. Classification (GTDB taxonomy): domain Bacteria; phylum Campylobacterota; class Campylobacteria; order Campylobacterales; family Sulfurovaceae; genus JAADEQ01. The sequence goes on along the minus strand of JALVTH010000009.1, from coordinate 12,047 downwards.
CATGAAAACCAACCTCCTGGCTTGTTGACAATATTTTCTTCTAAAATTTTTGAGCTAATTTTATGATTTCCAATAAAGGTAACTTTTTTAACTTTAATTGGTTCACCTTTATCGACATTAAAACTTACTTTCATACCATCATCTTTTTGAGTGGCACTAACGCTTACTTTTGCATCAACATAACCTGCTTGCTTAAGGGCTCGCTCCAAATTAGCCGCAGCTGCTTGTATAGCAGCAATTGAATACTCATCCCCCTCATGAATCCCTGTAATGGCTGAGACTTTATCTTCAGACATTCCAGAAGTAGAAATTTTAACAATTTTCCCATTACCTTGTGGTAAAGCGGCAGCTAATAAAATAGCAGAAGTTGCAATTGATATTAAAGTCGCCCTTGCTATCATGTTTTTCCTTTATAAAAAAGATATTTCATATGATAGCAATTTTTTAATAAAAGTGCAAATTATCTTGCAAAAATTTATATCAAAGTGGCTCAATTATAACTTTAACATCTCCATAACATGCATTCTCTCCCTCATCAGATAGATGCGAAGGGGTTAATTTGTTTACTCCTTTCGTATAACTATAAATTACAGCTACGTCACTTCGCAGCTCATCATCAATTGCAACGATAGCTTTCAATGCTCCATTATCAGAAATTACAACTACCTCATCGCCCTCTTTAAATCCAGCCTCTTTTGAAAGATAAACTTTAACTTCACTTGGAGCAAATTGCGAATTAAGACTTCTTTTACTCTTTGGCGTTAAAAGATAAAAAAACTTTTGCGTCTCTTTTTTAACTTTTCTTCGAAAACGCCGAAGTGCCTTAATATTTTCAAAATCATCATAAAAATCATCAATAAATTCAAATTCATCCTCTCCATCTTCGCTAAAACCATCTTTATAAGGAATCTCTTCAAAGGCTGGACTTATGAGATGATCATCCACTCTTTTTGCTTGTTTTAAGAAATGTTCAATGTAAAAACTTTCACTCTCAATTGGCTCTAAATTAAGACGCTTTAAAATCTCTTGAGTAAAGTCATATTCACTAATTCCTATATCGCTTTCATAAACTTTATTCATTTTTAGCATATATTCATGTCCATAGGAAAGGCGCACATCATCTTTTTCTAAAAAACTTTTTGCAGGAATAATTATGTTAGATAGAGCACTCGTTTCATTCTCGTAAAGTCCAAAATAAATTATATTTTCAACCTCCTTTAACTCTTTTACAACTTTATTGCTATTTGGCATTGAGTGGGCTGGATTACCACCTTGAATTAAAACGCTTTCATATTTTGCAAATGGAGTTGCCGCTTTTGGCTCACTTTTAGCTGTAATTTCAAATGGATTCTCAAGACCTAATTTTGAATTAGATAAATAACTCACCCCACATCCTTCTTTGCCAAAAAGCCCTAAAATTGCCGCAACCGCATCTATTGCTCTTAGCGTCATATTTCCAATGCAATTTCTTTGAACTCCAGCACCAACTAAAAAGACGACTCTTTTTTCTTGCAGCAATAAAAGCAAATCTCCTAAATCATCCAAACTTATACCAATATGCTCTAAAATAGCTTTAATTCGAAACGTTCTTGTGAATTCATAATAATCTTCCCATTCACTTGCAAACTTTTCAAGCCAAGGGCTATCTTCGGCTCCTTCCATTATTAAAAAGCGTGCTAACAAAATGGCTAAATAAAAATCGCTTCTTGGTTTAATTTGCAAATGTAAGATAGCATTTTTTGTTATTGGAATTTTTCTTGGATCAATAACAACTATCTTTTTATCTTTAATAAAATCTACTAAGTGCGGGCTTGTTTCGGTTACATTTCTTCCCCAAATAACGACAACATCAGCCTTTGCAATTTGATGTGGACTTAAAAGCTTATTAACTCCTCTTCCCTCTACTATTCCAGCATCTCCAGCCCCATCACAAAGGCTTCCTCTTGTAATGACTCCATTGGCTCTTTTTGCTAAAAGATTAGTAACTTCTTGCATAAGAGCTAAATTACCACTTCCTCTCCAAAGCAGCCATTTTTTCTTAAGTGCATCAGCAACTGCATCAAGTGCTTCATCAAGGCTTACCTCTTTGCCATTAACTTTTGGCTTTGTAATTCTTTTGGCATTTGGAAAGTGTCGATATAAATGAACACAAAGCCTCTCTTTTGTATATGGATGAGGTGCTCCAAAAAGCTTTTTAGGGTTTTTAGGATCAACTAAAACTTTGCAAGCATCATAACAATCAAGAGGACATGCCGTTTGAATCATTTAACTTCTACCTTTATTAAAGTTGAAAATTGCGTAAAAGGTTTTGTAACAATTTCGGCTCTATATGAGGAAATGTATTTACTATCGGCAACTTGCCAAATCTTATAAAATCTCAAATTTGTTACCCTTCCATTTATATAGATTTTTTTCTTAGTAATATTTTTAAGTTCCTCTTTTGTTAAAAAAATCGTTAATTTTGCTTTAGAAGTGTCTAAAATCGTAGCAATTGGTGAACCAATACTTACAAAATCGCCTTCTCTAACAAAGAGTTTATATAAATAGCGATTCTGGATTTTAATTGCTTTTTTCTCAATTTTATCTTGCAAAAGAGCAATTTGTTTTTGTAAATTATTCATTTTTTCTTGTAAGGAGAGTATCTTTTCTTTTGTAGCAAAAAATTGTGTTTTTGCTGATAAAAAGGCACTATAAACAGAATCTTTTTGACTAAAAGAGGTAGCGCTTAAAGGAGTGATTTTTTTATAAAGCTGCTCTTTTTGCGCTAAACTTTTTTTTAAAAATGGAAGCAATTTTTTATTAAGAGCCAACTCTTTTTTCGTTAAATTGAGCTCTTTTTTTGCACTTTTTAATTCAATTTGTTCAATTGTATCATCAATTTGAACTATTTTGCCATCAACGACTCTTCCTTCAAGAGCTTCTTTTGCCATAGTAACTTGGCCTGCAACTTGTGCTTTAATCGTTGCTTTGCTAAAAGGCTCTAATTTAGCATAATGCGTATTTGCTAATAAAAAAGAGCTTACAATACAAATTAAAGCAAATCTCATGAAAATTTCTCTTTCTTTTTTTTAAGTTACTATAGCAAAAAAAGATAAGAAGTAAAAATGCCCTAATATGGGCACGACTATAAGCCGGGTTCTGTCTTGGGTAGTTATTTATCTATGGGTAGCTATTGCTAACTACCTCTTGCGAAGCACACAAATTGCAAGGCTTATACCTGGTGCTTCTTGCTGCGGGTTGGGTTTACCTGGCTGCCTATGTCGCCATAGACACCGGTGGTCTCTTACACCACCCTTTCACCCTTACCGAAAAAGTTTCCGGCGGTCTACTCTCTGTTGCACTTGCCCTCGCATTACTGCGGCCGCCCGTTAAGCGGAACCCTGCCTTGCTGCAGCCCGGACTTTCCTCTTGACTAAACCAAGCAACTACCCGTCATACCCATATTAGAGCTTATAATTATACCATATTTTGAAAATTTAAAAAAGCGTGCTATAATATATTGAAAAATATGAAACAGGAGTATAAGGATGAGAAAAAAAATAATTTCATTTACCCTTATTGGTGCTTTAATGGGTGGATGTGCCGTTGTTCAACCAACGCTTGTTAAAGATGACACACATGCAAGAACTGAAAATGGAGCATTAATTGGTGCAGTTGCTGGAGCAGTTATTGGTGCGGCAACTTCTAAGAAAAAATTAAAAGGAGCATTGCTTGGTGCAGCAGCTGGAACGGCCGTAGGCGGTGGTATTGGATATTTGCTTGACGAACAAGCAAACGCGGTAGCTGAGGCTTTAGGAACAGGAGTGAGCAACGATCCATTAGCAGCACTTGATCCAAGCAGAAGTATCGTCGTTATTAAAGGCGATAGATACGTTCGCATTATGTTTAGAAGTTCCATGATGTTCCCATTTGATTCAGCTCAAGTTATGCCAAGTGCAAGAGATAAAGTGCTTAAAGTTGCAGCCTTACTTCGTAACTATCCTCAAACAATCGTTCAAGTGGCTGGATTTACCGATAGCAAAGGAAGTTATGAATATAACTATAAACTTTCACTCAAAAGAGCTCAAGCTGTGGCTAACATCTTAAAAAGCTATGGAATTGCCAATAGAATTTATGTAAAAGGATGCTCTTACAATAAACCTCTCGTTCCAAATAAAACTGAAGCACAAAGAGCAATTAATCGCCGTGTAGAAATTTATCTTTATAACAGAGTATCGGATATGACCGATCCTTGTATTTAGTGCTACTTTTTAGTAGCACCTTTTTTAATGCTAAGTATCTTTTGTGCTTTTTTATTTCCAAGAAGAGCTGCTTTTTTATAAAGAAGCAAAGCTTTAGAGCTATCCCCTTTTAGAATACCACTTTCATATAAAGTAGCTAAAGTAAAAAGTGCGTTAGAATCATTTTGTTTTGCTCTTTTTACAATAGCTTTTAAATCTGAAAGGCTAAGCGTTAAATTTAATCCATTATTGTGTTCAATAACAACTTTATTATTAATAATTTTATTTGAATGCTCTTTTGAGATTTTATCAAGTTCAAGTAAAGCTAAAGAGACTTTTGCATCAGCATTTCCTAAATTTGCAGCTTTTTGATAGAGTGCTTTTGCTTTTTGTAGATCTTTTTTTACTCCTAAACCATTTTCAAAAATGTATCCAAGCTCATAAATTGCATTTTTATCTCCTTGTTTTGCCTTTGCAATTAAGCTATTTACATCAACACCCCAAAGCGAAACGAAACAAAAAATTAAAATAAGAAATTTTTTCATGCGCTTTCCTTTAGTCTAAAATCCCCTCTTTTTGATTGTAACAAAAGCACTCTTAAGCATTTTTCAATGGATTTTTTAATTATTGCAAAAAATGAAGATAAAACTAATTTTTATGTCAAAATGAAAGATAAAATATTTTTTATCATTGCAACAAAACGAAACAAAAGAGCCTATGAGAGCTCTTTTGCTCTTGAAAATGCAGCTTCCATTGCCTTTATAAAAGCAGCTCGTACCTTTTCTTCTTCTAATGCTTTTAATCCTGCAATTGTAGTTCCACCAGGAGAGCTCACCATATCTTTTAAAAGAGCTGGATGGTTATTTTTTAACAACTCCCCCACTCCAACAAAAAGTGCTCCTAAATACTCATTTGCTTTTTGTCTTGGCAAACCTAAATTAACAGCTCCATCACTTAGAGCTTCTGCTACAATTGCAAGCCAAGCTGGAGATGAACCAGCAAGTCCTGTTGCAATATCAAGCTCCTTTTCACTCTCAAGCCAAATCGCTTTGCCAATAGAGCTTAAAATTGTAAGAGCTTCTTTTTTAAAAGCTTCATCACCCGTTACTGATGTAACAGATTTTTGATACAAAGCTGCAACATTTGGCATTGCCCTAACATAATATTTTGCTTGAATTTTTTCTTTAAGTATTGATAGAGGAGTTCCTGCTAAAATAGAAATAAGTGCTTTTGCCTCTCCATTAAATTCAATATATGGTAAGCTTTGAGGCTTGATTGCTAAAATAACAACAAATCCATTTAAATTTGGAATTTCGTTTAAAAATGTTACGTTAGGATAGAGTTTTTTTAATTCATTAATTTTCTTTTCACTCTTTTCAACAACAGTAATATCAAACTCAACCAACCCTTTCAACATAGCTGAACCCATATTTCCAGCACCTATTAAAAGTAGTTTCATTGCATTCCTTTTTTTTGCCAATTATACAAAATTTAACATTCAATTAACAAAACGATTTTATACTTTCATAAAAAAGGATGGTTAAATGAAAAAAATCTTTTTCCTCTCAACATTTGCAACCCTTTCATTATATGCTCAAAACTTAGGTCAAATCAATGTAATTGAGCAATTTAGTAATATTGATGTAAAAAATATAAGTGGAGAAGATTTAAAATCATTTGATTTAGGAACAGCTCTTAGCCAAAAAGATCCAGATATTACAATTAGCCAAAGAAGTGGCATTGCAAATGACATTATTTTGCGCGGGCAAAAACGCGATAATATCAATGTAACTATTGATGGAGGCAAAATTTATGGAGGATGTCCAAATAGAATGGATCCTCCAATTTCTCATATTGTAACAAGCAATATTAAAAATATAAAAATTATTGAAGGTCCATTTGATATTGAAGATTTTGGAACATTAAGTGGGATTGTAAAAGCTACCACAATTGATCCTCAAGCTGGCTTTAGTGGAGAGTTCAATTTTAATTATGGAAGTTTTAATCAAAACAAAGAATCTTTAACAATTAATGGAGGAAATGACAAAATTAAAGCACTTTTAACCTTATCTCGTGAAAATAGTGGCCAATATAAAGATGGAGCTAGTGATAAATTTAATGCTCAAATGCAAAAAGCGGGCGCTTTAAAAATGAATCTTTATCAAAAACAATACAGCAATATGGATGCCTATTCAAAAGCTTCTCTTTTATCTAAACTTTTACTTACTCCAAGCAACAATCAAACTTTAGAGCTTAGCTACACTGCAAATAGAAGTAGCAATGTTTTATATCCAAATACACCAATGGATGCGCTTAAAGATGATAGTGATCTTTATAATATTAAATACACTCTTACAAATTTAGGTAAATATTCTAAAAAATTGCAATTACTTTATTTCTATTCTAAAGTTCACCATCCTATGAGCACACTCTATCGCAATGCCTCAAAAGGGAAAATGGGCGAAGTTGTAAATGATATGAAAAGCTCAATTTATGGAGCAAAAATTATTAATGATTTTACTTTATTTGATAGTAATATAAAACTTGGTCTTGATTTTAGCAGACGCTATTGGAGTGGAACATACTATAAAAAACATAATAAATTTTTTGGCCATAGCATTAATCAAGCTGTAACTAAAAATAGTGCAATTTTTATAAAGCTAAATAAAACAATACAAAATAATAAACTTGAGTTTGGTTTACGATATGACCATAGTAAGGTGAAAAATAAAGATAATATTAAAAGTGTAAAATTTAATTCTTTAAGTGGATATCTCACAGATACCATTGCATTACATAATGGTTGGGAACTTTTTGGAGGATTTGGAATCTCTCATAGAATTCCAGATGCAAGAGAACTCTTTTTTAGAGGAAAAGATAAAAAAAATAAAGGCGAAGGTCCACTTTTTGGTAATCCAAATTTAAAACAAACAAAAAATAGCGAAATTGATTTAGGTATTAAGAAAAACTTTAATAAAGGCTCAATTGAACTCAAAGCCTTTTATAGCAAGTTAAAAAACTATATCTATTTTGATAACGATTTAAAAACTAATAAATTCGTAAACATTGATGCAAAAATTTATGGTATTAAATTGAGCGGTAATTATGCCTTTAATGAAAAATTGAATATAGATTTTGGCTTAAGTTATTTAAGAGGAAAAAAAGATAATCCTTTACCAAATCAAAGTGATAAAGATTTAGCCGATATAACACCTCTTAGAGCTCTTGTAACCTTAAATTACATGCCAAATGAAAGAAACTTTTTTTCATTTGAAATGATTGCACAAAAAAGATGGAAATACTTTGACAAAGATAATGGAGAGCAAGAGCTTGGAGGATTTGTCACCTTTAATTTTAAATACCAAAAACTCATAAGCGATAATTTAACCTTTACTTTTGGCATTGATAATATTTTTAATAAGAAATATCAAAGCTCAAATACTTATAATGACTTAACACTTTTAGCAACCGGAGCAAAAAGAAAAATTCCACTTAATAATCCAGGAAGATACATTTATGCCAATATACAATATAGATTTTAAAGGAGCTAAATGGCATATTTAAAAGAGTTTATTGATTATGGTATTATGGGGCTTCTTTTTTTAATGAGTATTATTGCTGTAGCGCTCTTTCTTGAGCGCCTAAGCTTTTTAAAAAAAGTTGATATAAAAAAGTTTCAAAATAAAGAACTTTTAGAAAATGCTCTTACAAAAAATATAACAGCAATTGCCACAATTGCTTCTAATGCTCCATACATTGGACTACTTGGAACTGTTTTAGCTATTATGCAAACCTTTATAGAAATGGCAAAGAGCAATTTAGCAGCTACTAAAATTATGGCTTCTTTGGCTTTGGCACTCAAAACCACAGCAGCTGGACTTATAGTTGCAATTATTGCAAGTGTGCTTTATAATATTTTAGCAAGAAAAATTGAAACAAAGTTAGTAGAATATGGCACTTAAAAAGTTTGATTCACTCAATGTAATCCCACTTGTTGATATTATGTTAGTGCTTTTAGCAATTGTTTTAACAACTGCAACTTTAGTTGAGAAAAAGCTAATTCCAGTTGATTTGCCAAAAGCAAAAAGTGCCGAAAAAAAAATTCAATACAAAAATATAGCAATTACAATTAAAAATAATGGTAGCATTTTTATAGAAAACAACGAAACATCAATTGATAAATTTAAAACAATTATCACAAGATTTGATAGAAACAACACTTTTGTAATTAATTGCGATGCTAATGCATCATTTAAAAGTTTTATTAAAGTTTTAGATACACTAAAATCAAATAATTTTAATAATATCTCTATTGTAACCCAAGAAAATGAGTAGAGCATTTTTTTTATCAATTCTATTGCATAGCCTTATATTTGCACTCATTTTTCCTCTTTTTCAACACAACACTTTTTATACAAATTCACATTTAAAAAAGATTTCACTAAATACCATTACCATACAAAAAATAACAAAAAAAACTTTCTTAGAAAATAAAAAACAAAACAATACTCAAAAAGAAAAATATACCCCTTCTAAAAAAGAACTCAAAATAAAACCTCAAATAAAAGTTCCTAAAAAACAAACTATTAAAACACACCTAAATACAACTTTTAAAGCTATAAAAAAACAAAAAAGTAAAGAAAAAATTAAAAAGAATAAGCAAAAAACCCTCTTAAAGCACAAAATAAAAATTAAACCAAAAAGAAAAACTAAAGCTAACTACCAAAAACATAAATTTAAGAGTAAAAAGAAAGGAAAAAACAAAAAGTTTAAATCAAAAATTCAAAGTAGTAAACAAAAAATCAAAAAACAAAAACTATTAACCACTAACAAATCACTCATCACGCATCGCCAATTACTAAGCATTCCTTCTCAAAACATCAAAGCAAAAATTTACCAAGCTATCAACAACGCAAAAATATATCCAATACTTGCAAAAAAAATGCATCTTGAAGGTAGTGTACATAGCTGTTTTACACTTAATAAAGATGGAAGTATAAGTAATATTAGTGCTTATGGAGCTCATATGATTTTAAATCAAGGAGCAATTAAAACAATAAAAAGAGCCCAAAGCTCATTTCCTAAAGTTCCTTACTCAATGCATTTTTGTGTAACGATACGATATGTTTTAGAATAAATTATCCTAAAAAAAGAGCAAAGTATTTATAAAGCTCTTCATTTAAATTTTTATCTTCTTTTGCCATTGGAAAAAATTGCGGATAAACTTTTTTAAAACCAGCCAATTTTTCATAAGCAATCATTTCTACACTCATTAAACCTCTTTGTTGTAAAGAAGTTAAAACTTTTTTCCAAAATGAGCTCTTTTTATTTGCCCCGTGCCATAAACCAATAATTTCACACTCATCTTCATTATTCAATCCATAAGCTATATAACAATCAACAAATTCTATCAAAGGAGATTCCAACCGAATGCTTATAGGATAAATAGCCAACAGTTTATAGCTTTTTTTTAACTCTTTCTCTCTTAAAAGGAGGGCTTCTTGCCTAAGGCGCATAAAAATATATTCTGATAAAGAAGAATTTATTTCAAAAAACTTTCTTTTTAGCTCCTTTTCAGGATAACCTTCAATGAAAAAGAGTAATAATATTTTTTCTATAGACTTGATAGACTTTATTCTTTGGGGCAAAAATGCAGTTTGAAAATGCCCTTTTCTATCTCTTGCAACTTTTAGTGTAAACTTACCATATGAACTTTTTACAACTCGTTTATAAAAACCATTTTTGCTATTGTTTTTTTCTTTTTTTAAAAACTCTTCTAATTCTAAACTAATTGCTTCTTCCAAAAAAGTTTGCAAAAGTTTATGATAGCCTAAAACAAGTGAACTTTTTGTAATCATCTATTTTCCTAATAGCCTCCAAAAAGGAGGTTAAAATTTAACTAAAACACCAATTCCAAATGTTCTTACTTTAATTGCATATTTTCCTTCTACTCTTGTAACACTTTTATCAATTAAACTTAAAGCCTCAACATATGCAGAAAGCTTATTATTAATTTTATATTCAGCTCCCAATCCATATGAGAAACCTTTTTTTATAGTCTCTTTATTAGGATGAGACAAACCATTATGAGTTACCTTAGCTTTTCCATAACCTAACAGAGTATATAATTTAAAATCTTGTAAAGGTAATTGTGGTTTTACAAAAATACCATAATAATAATCTAATTTAAGATGTTTTTTTCTTTTTATTCCAGCTGCATAGCGTAACTCAAAAGCAAAATACTTGTTATATTCATATCCAGCTTTTAAAGATGCACCATAACTATTAGCTGGTCCATATTTAAATGTTTCTACTCTTTGAAGCTCAAAAGCAGCACCTGCATAAAATTTGTTCTCTTTAGGCATTACTGACACAGCTGGTGTTTGAGCCATTTGAGTGGCTCCACCAGCAAAAAGTGCTGATGTAAGGAGGGCTAAAATTGCAACTTTTTTCATTTTGAAATCCTTTATTTTGTTAATTTAATAACTGCATCACCTTGCAGTAAACATACATACTCTTGCGAATTTTGAAAGTGCCATACTCTAATTTGTGTATCTGATGTTCTTGGCACTACCTCTTGGCCTGGTTGAAGCAATGTTGCATCACCTTTATCTAAATCACATCGATATTTTCCATTTGGCATTAAAGGACCATGAGAAACCTTTTTTTCAGGCCCTTCATGGTCAATTCCCCATTTATCTTTGCCACCGCTACATCCACCAAACAATACCGCAACTAATGCTACTGCTGTTAATTTTAATGCTACTTTTTTCATTATCTCTCTCCAAATTTCATAGATTTTTCTAAAATTGCATCTACAATAATCACTTTACCACCTTTGTCGTTTGTATCTTTAATTTGAACCTCTGTTCCTGGTACAAACTTAAGCGGTTTATTATCATAAACGGTTGCATCTTTGAATTTTGCACTACATTTACTATCATCAAATGTAAATCCAGTTTCTACTTCTCCATTTTGTTTATCAAGCACAACATATGCTACATAATCTTTATCTTTACACTCAGGCAACTCTTTTGTTGCAATTTCTGGTGCTGGATTTGATGTTGGAGCTTTAATTTCAAGCTCAATTTTAGTTCCATTATTTTCTTCTTTTGTTGTCACTTCTAATTTTTTATCAATAATAATCTTAGTTGCTTCTTCTTTTTGAATCTCTTTATTTTCATTACCACTATATGTAATGCTTATAGAATCATTGTCTTCTACTTTCTTAAACCATACATAGTAATCTATTTCATTAGAACCAACACCTTGATCGTCAACAGCACTAACTCTTACTAAACCTTTCTCTATTGCATCATCTGATGTAATAGAGTATGTTCCATTTTCATCAGTTTGTACCTCTTTTTGAGTACCATCTGGGAACTTAACAGTTACTGTGCTAACTGGTGTAGCTTTACCGCTAACTTTAATATTTCCATCCACAGTGTGCTCAACTTTTAAATTCACACTTAAAATTGCACTATTTAATAACTCTTGTAACTTATCTTTTGTATTAGGCTTAGGATCTGCATTTTCTACAAGTTTATTAAACTCTTTTAACTCTTCAGGTGTAATAATTTCTGGGCGCAATCCTAAGTTTTGAGTATCATTGTTGTCAATATTTGGCGCTTTTTGTATTAATTCTTCTACTTTTCCAGCTAATTTTTTACCCTCTTCTACTAATTTGCCAAGTTCACCAGTTGTAACTGGTTTTGGATTTGCTTTATTAATTAACTCATTAATTTGAGCTAACTCTTGAGGTGTTAATTCACCTGCCCCATCTACTTTTGCATTTTCCAAATCCTCTTTTGTTGTATTTGGTGCTTT
>JALVTH010000008.1 GCA_027036015.1 Campylobacteraceae bacterium | reverse complement strand
TTTGAGCCGTTGCAAAAGGAACAAAAGAAGCTTCAGATCAAATTGATCTTTTACAAGAGACAAATTACGAAGATTAAAATAGATGAAAAAAAGAGGACTTTTTTTATTATTTCTTTTTCTTTTCCTCTTTATTATTTTTTCCCGCTATAACAATGCTACACGAAACTTTTTACTTGATCTTATTAACCCAATCAAAATAAAATACACTCAAGTTTTTAGCAAAATACAAAGTTTTTTAAAAAGAGATGAAGAAATTAGTAAATACCAAAATAAAATTGTAAAACTTCAAACAAAAGTTGCCTATCTCTCTTTTTATATGAATCAACTCTCAATTCTTTGTAAAGATCTTCCTTCTTTAGAAAAAAAACCTTATAAAAATATCTATTTAGTTAATACTATCTCTTACGTAAAACTTAATAAATATAACGAAATAATGTTAACCAAACCAAACACTACCTTAAAAAAAGATCATCTTTATGGTCTTATTCAAGGAGAAAATGCTGCTGGAGTAGCAAAACTTGAAAATGGTAAACTCTATGGCTATCTATTAAGTAATCCAAAATGCACTTTTAGTGTTAAAATTGGTAATAATGAAATACCTGGCCTTGCACAAGGAGATGGCTCAAAGAGTATTATTATAAAATTTATTCCAAGATGGTCACAAATTAAGGTTGGAGATGAAGTTAAAACAAGTGGACTTGATAATATCTTCTTCCCAAATATTCCAGTTGGTCAAATTACACAAATTCAAACTTTAGATCGCTACAAAGAAGCTAAAGTTAAAGTCTATGCCAATCTTTTAAAACCAAAACTTTTCTTTTTAATCGCAGATGCAACACCTTATATTACAACAAATTATGAACCAAATACTTCATTCCCTGGTAAAGTCTATCCATTTATACCTCTAAAACAAGTGCAAAACAAACCAGCAAGTGCGACTCAAACTCAAGCAGAACCAATTACACCAACACCACTAAAAGAGCAAGATTATTTACAACTTTATAACTATTTTTGGCAAAATGATCTTTTTGATAATAATTTTAGCCTTCAAAAAGAAGATGAATAATAGTTTAAAAAGATTTAAGTATAATTCTAAACTAAAAAAAGGTATTACTTTATGCCAAAACGCGAAGATATCAAAACAATACTCCTCATAGGCTCAGGTCCTATTGTCATTGGACAAGCATGTGAATTTGACTACTCTGGAACTCAAGCGGCAAAAACTCTCAAAGAGCTTGGCTATAAAGTAGTTTTAATTAACTCAAATCCAGCCACTATTATGACTGATCCGGAATTTGCCGACAAAACTTACATAGAACCAATTACAGAAGAAGTCGTTGCAAAAATTATCGAAAAAGAAAATGTTGATGCTATTTTGCCAACAATGGGTGGACAAACAGCACTCAATGTTGCAATGAGTATGTATGAAAAAGGAATGTTAAAAGGAGTTAAGTTTCTTGGCGCAAACCCTGAAGCCATTAAAAAAGGAGAAGATCGCCAAGCCTTTAAAGAAGCAATGATTAAAATTGGTATGGATTTGCCAAAAAGTAAATATGCTTATAATATGGACGAAGCTTTAGCCGCAGCCAAAGAGATTGGCTTTCCTCTAATAATTCGCGCTTCATATACATTAGCAGGAGGTGGAAGCGGCGTTGCTTATAATATTGATGAGTTTAAAGAGATTGCCAAAAAAGGTTTAGAAGCCAGCCCAATTAATGAAATTTTAATCGAAGAATCACTGCTTGGCTGGAAAGAGTATGAAATGGAAGTTATCCGCGACAGGGAGGATAACTGTATCATTGTCTGTTCAATTGAAAATGTTGATCCAATGGGTATACATACAGGAGATTCCATCACTGTTGCTCCCGCACTTACTCTCACTGATAAAGAATACCAAAGAATGCGCGATGCCTCTTTTAAAATTTTGCGCGAAATTGGTGTTGACACGGGCGGAAGCAATGTTCAATTTGCCGTTAACCCAAAAAATGGTCGTATGATTGTAATAGAAATGAATCCAAGAGTTAGCCGCTCTTCAGCCCTTGCAAGTAAGGCTACTGGATATCCAATTGCCAAAGTTGCAACGCTTCTTGCAGTAGGATTTACATTAGATGAAATAAAAAACGATATTACGGGCACTCCTGCAAGCTTTGAACCTGTTATTGATTATATTGTAACAAAAATTCCTCGCTTTACTTTTGAAAAATTCCCAATGGCTGATTCAACACTAACAACAGCAATGAAATCTGTTGGTGAAGTGATGAGTATTGGACGCACTTTTAAAGAATCTTTCCAAAAAGCCCTACTCTCTCTTGAAACAGGTCTTATTGGATTTAATCCAATAAAATGCGATATAGAGACACTTCGTCGCGAAATTCGCCGACCAAATGCCAACCGCTTTTTATACATTATGCAAGCCTTCCGCGAAGGCTTTAGTGTAGATGAAGTGCATGAATTAAGCAAAATTGATAAGTGGTTTTTATATCAATTTGAAGAACTTGCTGCTTTAGAAAAAGAAATTAATCTTTCTATCTTAAAAAATGAAGAGCTGATGAGAAAGGTTAAAGCCGCTGGCTTTAGCGATGCAATGATTGCTCATTTGATTAATCAAGAAGAAGGAACAGAATTTAGTGCAAATGATATCTATAATGCAAGAATAAAGCTTGGTGTTACTCAACACTTTAACGAAGTTGATACTTGTGCAGCTGAATTTAAAGCCTTAACTCCATATCTTTACTCAAGTACTTCTATAACAAAAGAGTTTCTTCAAGACAACCCAACAAAAGCTACTCAAAATGAGAAAAAAATTTTAGTAATTGGTGGTGGACCAAATAGAATTGGACAAGGGATTGAATTTGATTACTGCTGTGTTCATGCAGCATTTGCTCTAAAAGATATGGGTTATAAATCAATTATGTATAATTGTAACCCAGAAACGGTCTCAACTGATTATGATACAAGCGATATTTTATATTTTGAGCCAATTGATTTTGAGCATGTGCGAAATGTTATCGAAAAAGAAAATCCATATGGCATTATAGTACATTTTGGTGGACAAACACCACTTAAACTTGCAAAATATATTACTCAAATTGGTGCAAATATTATTGGAACAAGTGCCAAAGTAATTGATATGGCTGAAGATAGAGAAAAGTTTGCTGCTTTTATTCACAAATTAGGTCTCAAACAACCACCAAATGGAACTGCATTTACCAAAGAAGAAGCCCTTATTATTGCTAATAAAATTGGCTATCCGGTGCTTGTTCGCCCAAGTTTTGTTTTGGGTGGGCGTGCTATGAAAACAGTTTATAGCGACGAAGAGCTCAAAGAATATATGGATGAAGCAGTTGAAGTTTCAAATGAATCTCCAGTTTTAATTGATAAATTTTTAGACCATGCAATTGAGCTTGATGTTGATGCAATTAGTGATGGAAAAGATGTTTACATTGGTGCAATAATGCAACATATTGAAGAGGCAGGAATTCATTCAGGCGATAGTGCTTGTATCTTGCCTACACAATCAATAAGCAAAGAGCTTCAAGAAAAAATCGAAGAACAAACAATGCAAATAGCTCTTAATCTTGGTGTTGTAGGTTTGCTTAATATCCAATATGCTATTTATGAAAATGAAGTCTATTTAATCGAAGTAAATCCAAGAGCAAGCCGCACAGTGCCTTTTGTTTCAAAAGCAACAGGACTTCCATTGGCAAAAGTTGCTACAAGAGTTATGGTGCAAGGCAACTTAAAAGAAGCTTTGCAATTTTATGATAAATTTAATGTAGTAGATTACTCAAGCAAACCTTATAAGCCAAAAATCAAAAACCACATAGCTGTTAAAGAAGCAGTTTTTCCATTTAATAAACTTCCTGGCTCAGACCTTATTTTGGGACCTGAAATGAAATCAACCGGTGAAGTTATGGGTATTAGCAACGATTTTGGAATGAGTTTTGCAAAAAGTCAATTTGCAGCAAAAAACAATATTCCACTAAGTGGAAAAGTGTTTATTTCACTTACAAATAGTGATAAAATTTACGCAAAAGAGATAGGCAAGCTTTATCAAGAGCTTGGCTTTGAAATTGTTGCAACAAGAGGAACACATAAAGCACTACAAGATGCAGGAATTGAGAGTGAATTGGTTTTGAAACTAAGCGAAGGACGCCCAAACATTGATGATATGATAAAAAATGGTGAAATTGCAATTGTAATTAATACAAGCGATAATAGCGCAAGCAAGAGTGACGCAAAAAAGATTCGCCAAAGCGTTTTAGCAAATAATGTTGCTTATTTTACAACCATTGCAGCAGCAAAGGCTGCAGCAAGTGCTATTAAATCACTTCAAAAAAATAAGGGAGCAATTGAACCAATCAGTTTGCAAGAATATCTAAAAGTATGAAAGAAAAAGTTTTTTTAACATCTACAGATACAACAATTGGCTTTCTTTCTCAAAGCAAAACTGCCCTTGATAGGGCAAAAAAAAGAGCTCCAAATAAGCACTATATAAGAGTCTATCCCAACTTGGCATCAATGCCAAAACGAGTTCCAAAACAGTTTAAATCACGTATTCGTCGCGCACAAAAAAGCACCTTTATCTTAAGTAAAAGCTTCTCTTTTCGAATCAGCCACAATCAAAAACACAATCTCTTATTAAAGCGCCTTGACTGGGCATATACAAGCTCAGCAAACGAAAGCAACAAAGCCTATGATTATAATTATGCCTACAATCAAGCTGATATTATTGTCTACCCTCTCAAACTTGGAAAAGTATCAAATATTTATAAACTTTCAAAAAGTAAAATCAAAAAAATAAGGTAAGATAATGCAAAAAGAAACTATTTGGGAAAATGAAAACTTTTATTTACTCAAACACGACTCAATTTTGCCTTGGGTTAAACTTTTTACTAAAGAGCCATACAAAGAGTTACACGAAGTGCCATTTCAAATAAAAATGGAGATGTTTGGACTTATTGAAGAAATTGAGCTTCTTTTAATTGACACCTACTTGCCTGATAAAATCAATATTGCCTCTTTTGGCAATCAATTGCCTCATTTACATTGGCACATTATTGCACGCTTTAAAAATGACCCCTATTTTCCAAATACCCCTTGGCAAGAGCCTTTGCGTGAAGCAAAGTTAACTTTGCCTCCATTTGAAGAGTTTCTTAAAAAGCTGCAAAAACTAAGCTCTTTTTAGAGCATTTACACTATTTTGCACTTGCTTTTGCACACGCTCTAAATGAAGCAAAACTTCTTCCTTTTCATGAAGGAGTTTTTCTTTTTCTTCTTCTAAAACAAACTCTTTTTCTAAAAGTTCAGCCTCTTTATGAAGTAACTCTTCATAACTTTCTTTTGTTTTTTGAAGCTCCTCATCAAGTTTGTGCACCTCATTCATCACTTCATCATAATCAGCTTTTAACTCTTCAATTTTGCCTAAATCACTTTCACTTAAAAAAAGCTTTCGAATTTTTTTGGCTTTATTGAGCTTTTTATGTAACTTTCGCTCTAACTTACGGATTTTACTTGTATAAGTTAAAACCTCTTCTTCTAAAGGTAAAAGTTCTTTTTTTACTTTTTCTAATTTTTTATCTACCTTTTTTATTTTTTCAACTAATGCTTGAGCTTTAGAGTTAAAAGTAAGAAGAGAATCGTTTACAATAGTAAGTGCATCTTGCATCTTAGGCTCCTTTAGTAGAATTTCTCTAATTATAGAGCGCTTTAAAAAAGTTTTTTGGAACCTAAGTTGCAAATTTTATATATTTTGATATATTTTTAAAAGTTTTTGATATAGTTCATCAAAATCTTTGATGTCTTCTTTTTCCAAAATCTCTTGCATTATAAGATTATCCTCTTTACCATTCCAAATCTTATTATAAGTTCCCTCTTTATAACCATAATCTTGGCGAAATTTATTTAACACATTTTTTCCAAGATAAAGTCTATAAAGTTCATCAAAATCTAAATCAAGTTTTGCACAAAGAATAAAAAAGTTTCGAATAAAAGCAAAAAGCTCAAAATTGCACAGCAACTCTTTAACAAACGCTTCAATAGCTTCAACTTGCTCATAAATTTGCTCTTTTTCAATAACTTTTACATTAATGCTTTTAACAATTGCTTCAATTTCTTTAGCTAACTTTTCAAGCGCAATCCCTTGCTCTTTTGCAACTTTTAAAGCTTCACTCATTACAAAATGCCAAATATCAACAAGCTCAATTTTAATATTTTCGAAATCTACCTTTGCATCGATACTTTTCCAATGTTTCCATGGATAAGAATCGATAAGTTCAGCCGCTTCTAAAAAAATGCAGCGCTTCCAATCAATAATTTTACCTTGCTTTGTTACTCCATCATACCACTGCACGCCATTTGTTTCATCATTAAGCTTTTTTTGGAGCTTCAACATCGATATTATCTGATTCATTCATACTCTCCTCTTTTTCTTTTAAAACATCTTGAATAAAATCCCTTAATTTTTCATATACAAAAGAGTCTTTATATCCATCAATCTTACCGCCACTTGCATTTGGATGCCCTCCACCTTTACCAATAATTTCAGCCATTTTTGCAACATTTACTTTATTATTTGAGCGCAAACTAAAGGTCCCGTGAGAATTTACATCCATATAAAAATCATAATCTTTATTTTTCGTTAAAAAGCTATTGCCAATAAGCGATGTATTGCCAGTTGAATAGGTTAAAATCCCTTTTTTCCCTGCAAAATGAACTGTCATTTTATCTTTATTTTTTGTTAAAATATTAGCAATATATTCAGCTACTAAATTATCTTTTGTATCATTCTTATTTACTTTAAAAAACTCTTTTTTAATAAAGTGTAACCTCTCATCAAGTGCAATTGGCGCCTCATCAAGTGGAACTTCTTGCAAAATTTTATGAGCCATTTCAATAAGTTTTAATTTATAAGCTCTATCTTCGTTTGCAAAAACAATTCTATTTACCTCTCTTGCTCCACTAATCATTCCAATTAAAACTCTTCCATACTCAAAATATTTTGAATCATCCACCCAAATATCAATTGCATTAATTGCTTCTACAATAGGTAAAAACTCCCCTTTTTCATCAAAGTTAAAACTATTTTTTAACCACTCGTAAGTTAACATCGTAGCACTCTTACTAGTATCTAAATGATACCATGCAAAACGCTCTGCAGCATTTGCACCAGTTCCGTGATGATCAAGCAAAAGCAATTTTGCATTAAGCTCAAGTGCTCTCTTTTCTAAAGCATTTGCCTCTTTTGTTGTCAAATTCAAATCAGTTATCAAAATAAGCGGCGCTAAAGTATGAGTTTCTTTTTCTATTGCACTATAAATCTCTTCTAAGCGCTCATTTACTTCACCACCATAATTAGCATTAAAACACTCAATCTCATCAAAAAAGTTTGTGGTTAAATATTGACATCCATAGCCATCTAAATCTATATGTGATAAGTGATATACTTTTGAAAAATCTCTACTCATAAAACAACTCTTCTAATGTTAAATTTTTTAAATAATCATCAATTTTTAATTGAAATTTTGCCAAAAAAGGAGAAATTGAGCAAGTCCCAATTGCTCCATTTGGGCAACTACTTGCATATGAACTGCAATCAAAAACAAAAGCCTTTTTCCCTTCTACTGAGCTTATAATGTCATAAAGAGAAATATCTTTTGGCTCCTTATTAAGCGCATATCCACCTTGTGCTCCACGATGCGAAATTAAAATCTCGCTTTTGGCTAAATTTTGTAAAATTTTAGCCAAAAAACTCTTTGGAATATGCAACTCTTTTGCAAGTTGTTCCGAGCCAATTGGTTTTTGCGACTTTATTATTAAATCTAACGATAAAAGAGCATATTCACTTGCACGTGTAAGTAACATCAAAAAATCCTTTCTTTCCACTAATTAGGACTATTTTACTCTAATTTCGTTTAAATCTAAGAATTTTTAAATTTTTTTTATTTTTTACCTCTTTTTAATTCTATTTAGATAATATTTGATTTTAAATTTATACCAATCAGGAGGTCAATTATGGCTTTGGATTCGGCGAAAAAAGAAGAAATTATTTCTAAATTCGCACGCAACGAAAAAGATACTGGTTCACCAGAGGTTCAAATTGCTCTTTTAACTGAAAGAATTAAAATTTTAACTGAGCATTTAAAAAAGAATAAAAAAGATCATAGCTCTCGTTTAGGTCTTTTAAAATTAGTTGGACAAAGAAGAAGATTACTTCGCTATCTTCATAAAAAAGATTACGAAAAATATGTAGAAATTAAAAAAGCTTTAGGCATTAGAAACTAATTTGTAAAGAATCTTTTAAGATTCTTTACGCTTTTATCTTTCTCCTTATTTATTTAAATCATATATCTTTTTCTATGCTATAATCATACAATATATTTAAGCATCCAATACTTTACCTTTTTAAATATTAAATCCTTCGTTACTTTTTTGCTTCAAACTTTAGTCTTTTTATATAAACTTTTTTAAGTCAATTTATTTTATCTAAACTTGACAAATTTAACTCAATATTATATAATACAGCAAATTATTGCCAGGAGGATAAAAATGAGTAAAGAAAAAGAGAAAAATACTCAAAAGAATAATCTTCAAGAAGAAAAAGAAGAAAAAAAAGAACAAGCTAAACAAGCTCAACAAGAAAAGAAGCATGAAGAGCCTCAAAATGAAGAGCTTCAAAAGTGTCAAAAAGAGTTGCAAGAGTATAAAGATAAATATCTAAGAGCCTATGCAGATTTTGAAAACACTAAAAAACGTCTCGAAAAAGAAAAAACAACAGCTGTAATGTATGCGCACGAAGCTTTTGCAAAAGATCTATTACCTGTATTAGATACTTTTGAAAATGCTCTCAAAGCAATAGATACCCTCGAAATTAAAGATGAAGCAGTAGAAAAAATTAAAGAAGGAATGATTTTAACCTACGAAAAGCTTTTAAATACACTTAAAAAACATGGTATCGAAGAAGTTGAATGCAAAGGAGAGTTTGATCCAAACTACCATCAAGTAGTAATGGAAGTAGAAAGCGACAAACACAAAAAAGGCGAAATTGTGCAAGTTCTTCAAAAAGGATATAAAATAAAAGATAGATTACTTCGAGCCGCAATGGTTTCAAGCTGCAAATAAGCAAAGTTTAGTTAAACTATTTAACTAAAGTTTAAAAAGCAACTTAAGTTGCAAAAAAAGTTGAAAAAAAAGAATATAATTACAAAAATCAATAAACTAAGGAGTTAAAAAATGGGTAAAGTATTAGGAATAGATTTAGGAACAACCAACTCAGCAATGGCTGTATATGATAAAGGCGAAGCAAAAATTATTCCCAACAAAGAAGGACGCAATACAACTCCATCAGTTGTAGCATTTACTGACAAAGGCGAAATTTTAGTAGGTGAGCCTGCAAAACGCCAAATGATTACAAACCCAAAAAGAACTATCTATTCTATTAAAAGAATTATGGGATTAATGTGTAATGAAGATAAAGCCAAAGAGGCAAAAGAACGCTTACCATACAATATTGTCGATAAAAATGGAGCTTGTGCTGTAGATATTGATGGAAAAATCTATACACCACAAGAAATTTCAGCAAAAATTTTAATGAAACTAAAAGAAGATGCCGAAGCTTATCTTGGAACCGAAATTAAAGATGTTGTAATTACAGTTCCAGCATACTTTAACGACTCTCAAAGAAAAGCAACTAAAGAAGCTGGAACAATTGCAGGATTAAATGTTTTAAGAATTATCAACGAACCAACGGCTGCAGCTCTTGCGTATGGTTTAGATAAAAAAGAGAGTGAAAATATTGCAGTATATGACCTTGGTGGTGGTACATTTGATGTTACAATACTTGAAACTGGTGATGGTGTTGTAGAAGTTTTGGCAACTGGCGGTGACGCATTCTTAGGTGGTGATGATTTTGATAACAGAATTATTGATTATGTTGCCGGAGAATTTAAAAAAGAGCATGGCATCGATTTAAAACAAGATATGATGGCGCTTCAAAGATTAAAAGAAGCAGCAGAAAATGCTAAAAAAGAGCTCTCAAGCGCAACTGAAACAGAAATTAACTTGCCATTTATTACAGCAGATGCAACTGGTCCTAAACACCTTGTAATGAAACTTACAAGAGCGAAATTTGAAAGCTTGATTGAAGATTTAGTAGATAAAACAATCGAAACGATTAAAGAGGTACTAAAAGATTCAGGTTTAAGTAAAGATGATATTAAAGAAGTTGTAATGGTTGGTGGTTCAACCAGAGTTCCATTAGTGCAACAAAAAGTAAAAGATTTCTTTGGTAAAGAGCTTGATAAATCTGTTAACCCAGATGAAGTTGTTGCAATTGGTGCAGCTATCCAAGGTGGTGTTTTAAGCGGTGATGTAAAAGATGTATTGTTGCTTGATGTTACACCACTTAGCCTTGGAATTGAAACACTTGGTGGAGTAACAACAAAAATTATTGAAAAAGGAACAACAATTCCTGTTAAAAAAAGCCAAATCTTTTCAACAGCAGAAGATAACCAACCAGCAGTTACAATTCATGTAGTTCAAGGTGAACGTGAATTTGCCAAAGATAACAAATCGCTTGGTATGTTTACTCTTGAAGGTATTCCACCAGCACCAAGAGGTGTGCCACAAATTGAAGTTACATTTGATATTGATGCCAACGGAATCTTAACAGTTAGCGCAAAAGACAAAGCAACAGGTAAGTCACAAGAAATTAAAATTACAGGCTCAAGCGGACTTAGCGAAGAAGAAATTCAAAGAATGATTAAAGAAGCAGAAGAACACAAAGCAGAAGATGAGGCAAGAAAAGCGCTTGTAGAAGCGAAAAACCAAGCAGATGCACTAATTCATCAAACAAGAAAAACACTCAATGAACTTGGCGATAAAGTAAATGCTAACGATAAAGAAGCAGCTAATAAAGTAATTACTGAGCTTGAAGCAATGATTAAAGATGACAATACAACAAAAGAGCAAATTGAAGCTAAAGTAAATGAACTTAACACAATTAATCAAAGAATTGCACAGCAAGCAGCACAAGCTGGAGCACAAAGCGCAGGTGCTGGAGCGCAAAGTCAAAGCTCAAATAAAGGTGATGATGATGTAATTGATGCCGAAGTCGAATAATTTCGACTTTGGCTTTTTTTATGCATTTTGCAAAAATAATGGTATAATAAATTTATACCTTCATAAGGAGTTTAAAATGAAAAAATTACTTTTTGCGCTAAGTATAGCAGGTGGTTTGTTACTTAGCGGATGTGCTGTATCAAATACTGCAGCAGGGGCAGCAACTGGCGCAACTGTGGGTGCAGTAGCTGGAGCAATGGTAGGAAACCATAGAGATGCAATGATTGGTGCAGCTGGTGGTGCAGTAGCAGGTGCACTTATTGGTAAAGAAATTGATGATGAACAAAGAGCTGGGCAATAAGCCTGCTCTTTTTTACTTTGCTCCTTATTCTTTCTTTCTTTTTTAATTAAAAATTGAAATAAATTTTTATATTTTTATTGATTTTTATGTCACTTTTGACATAATAGCAAATCGGATAAAATTACTCCTGTATAAAGCTTCAAAAATCGTTATACAAAAATTGCCTCTTATTCTTTGCAAATGCCCTATTTTTGGGAATTTTTATTTTTTCGTTTAAGATAAATTTAAGGTTAAAAAGAGACTTTGTAAAAAATCAAGTGCCCATAAAATGGTACTTATGTATTTTTTATGTCTTTTAACTCGCTTTATCTATATTTAAGATAAAATATGCTAATATTTTATCAAATACCCAATTTTAGGGCTCTTTCACAACTCATTGTTGCCGTTTCAACCAGACCCGATTTTAAGGGGATTGAGACCTTCTTTATTATACATTTTTCACTCCTTAAATAAGGTTTCAACCAGACCCGATTTTAAGGGGATTGAGACACTATCTCTTCGACTGTATTTAAATCATAATACATAGGTTTCAACCAGACCCGATTTTAAGGGGATTGAGACTTGCATGTAATGCAACTTCAAGCATGCGAGTAGCTACGTTTCAACCAGACCCGATTTTAAGGGGATTGAGACACGCCACCGCCTCATCTTTGGTATCAAAATATTCAATGTTTCAACCAGACCCGATTTTAAGGGGATTGAGACAAAATATGTCTGTTCATATTTGCCTCCTTAAATGTTTCAACCAGACCCGATTTTAAGGGGATTGAGACTGCATAAGAGGGACTAATTTTGCCAGACTGCAAACGGTTTCAACCAGACCCGATTTTAAGGGGATTGAGACGAGCCAATAAGCTCTTTCATTTTATTAAAGTCATTAGTTTCAACCAGACCCGATTTTAAGGGGATTGAGACTTCAATTAAATTAGAAGATGAGCAATTAATTAAGTTTCAACCAGACCCGATTTTAAGGGGATTGAGACCCGCCTTGAGATTTGAAAAAAATCCTCTCACCCTCGTTTCAACCAGACCCGATTTTAAGGGGATTGAGACATGCTCTACAACCTTTATTTTTCCAGCAGAGTGGTGTTTCAACCAGACCCGATTTTAAGGGGATTGAGACTGCGTGCTAATATCTCTATCTTCTTTGTCGTTTAGTTTCAACCAGACCCGATTTTAAGGGGATTGAGACTAAGAAGAAGATAAGGAGGGAAAGAAGCTTAAAATTGTTTCAACCAGACCCGATTTTAAGGGGATTGAGACAATCCATTCTAAAAGTATCTAAATACTTTTGGGTTTCAACCAGACCCGATTTTAAGGGGATTGAGACTTCGAGCACGGGATAAATATTTATAAATTCAATATCGTTTCAACCAGACCCGATTTTAAGGGGATTGAGACTTCGAGCACGGGATAAATATTTATAAATTCAATATCGTTTCAACCAGACCCGATTTTAAGGGGATTGAGACCTATTAATTTCATAGCTTA
>JALVTH010000007.1 GCA_027036015.1 Campylobacteraceae bacterium | reverse complement strand
GAATTAAGGAATATATCTTACGATAAGTTTGCCGTCTTTTTCATAGAAATCATAAACATTTTTTTTTGTTTTAAGTTCTTCTTTTTAATCTTTTTAATATTTGTCATATTTTACTATTTATCTGTGTAAAATTGTAATAGATAAATAAAAAATTGTTAGATTTTTTCTTATTAATATATTTTAATATGAAATATTTTTTTCTTTAATTTCAAAATGATAAAATAACGAAAAATTATTTTAAAGGATAAATTTGATTTTTGGTTCAATTTCTTACCTTAATCTTTTGCCATTTCAAATCTTTTTAAAAAAGCATATTCGATCAAGTCAAATCAAACAAATAATTTTTTATAAAAAAGGTGTTCCTTCAGTTATTAATAAACAATTTCTTCAAAAAAAAGTTGATGCCGCTTTCATCTCAAGCATTGCATCAAAAAATAAAAAATGCACCAATTTAGGTATTGTAGGCTTTAAAAATGTTTATAGTGTTTTACTTTTACCCAATGAAAAAATTATAAAAGATAATGAATCAGCAAGTTCAAACCACTTGGTAAAAAAGCTCAATTTAAAAGGCAAAGTATTAATAGGCGATAAAGCCTTGCTTTTTTATCTTCGAAATAGCAAGCAAAATTTTAAAGATTTAAGTTTAGAATGGTACAAAAAACATAAACTCCCTTTTGTTTTTGCAAGACTTTGTTATAACAAGCATGCAAAAAAGATAAAAAAAATTGCTCTTTTGTTTAGCAAGCAAAAAATTAAAATTCCTCAATATTACCTTAAAAAAGCCGCCAAAGAAAAAAGTCTCTCTCCAAAAGAGCTTTTATGGTATCTAAAACACATTCAATACAAAATTGGCTGGCAAGAAGAAAAAGCACTAAAAAAGTTTTTAAAAAAATAATTGTTACTTTTTGAAACAAAAAAGTAAAAAAAGTCAATTTTTTTATAGCTTCCCATTTTACCTTAATAAATTCAAGCTCTTTTATTTCTTTCTATTTTTTAATTTCATTTTTTGGCTTTTGTTAAAATTCAAATTTTATTAAATTATTTTATATTTTTTAATTCAATTTCATTTCAAATTAGAATCAAATTTTCTATTTGATTTAAAAAATGATATTATTTTAAGTGTAATAGTAAAAGGAGGATTTTTATGTCTGCTCAAAGGAGTATTGTAATGAGGTTTACGTAACTGCTTTATTCTTTCATCTAATCATTGCAATTTTATACAAAAACAAATCATTTAATTTAGAAAGGAAACATATGAGTAAGAAACCAAATTTTTTTGTTCAAAGCTTAGTTGCTTGCACACTTTTTTTTGCAAGTAGTGCTTATGCAGGAAATAAGTTTACTTGCGACGAAGCAAAAGGCTATACAGATGCATTAAAAAAAGGTTCTGCTGTAATCAAAGGAGTTAATGTTACAGGAGAGACCATTTTGGTAGGAACCGCCCAAGCAGGTAGCAATCACGAAGCGGCTGTTACTGAAGGTGCTCGTTTTGGAATTTTACCTGCATTTGCATATCCTAATAATACTGGAACACTTGAAGCACCTAATGTTACCATCAATAATTACATGTTAGTTAAATATACATATGCAACTCCTGTAACATTTAGTGGTGATGTGACAATTAACGATGTAGATAAATCTGGAGATAAACAAAAATATGCAGATGCAGTAACTTTATGGTACGAAGATGCTACAGGAACTATTCATCCAGCTACTGCATCTTCTTTTGGAGTAGGTGGAAGCTTAATAGATTTTAGTCTTACATTAGGAACTCAACCACCAAATATAAATTTACCAGCACCTGAAAAAGGTTACAGTACTGCAACGAGCTCACTTTGGTCTAACAATGACCCTCGAGAAAGGGTTAGTTATTCTATAACTACTCCAGTAAAAGCTATTTATGTGGCTTATTGGAATAACTGGCCTTCTGGACAGAAACCTTCTAAAAAAAATCCACAAGGTGTAAGATTTTGTGCACCACTTCCTGATAATGCAGGTAGTGGCAATAATGGAGGTGGAAATAATGGTGGAGGCGGAAACACTAATAATAACCCTATAGCTGTGGATGATAATTATACTACTAAAGTAAATGTTCCAATTCCAATTAATCCTCTTGGGAATGACACTGACCCTGATGGCGATTCATTACATATTACAAAAATTGGACAATATAATGTAAATGGCGGTGCGCAAACAATTAATTTAACTTTTGGTGGAAACAATTATGGTAAATTAGTAATTGATGCTAACAATCATATACAATATTTTCCAAAAGAAAATTGGGCTGGTTATACTTGGTTCACTTACAATATTTCTGATGGGAAAGGCGGTACAGCCCAAGCTAAAATTTATATTTATGTTAAAGACACACCACCAGTTGCAGTAGATGATAACTATTCTACACCTCTTAATACACCAATTGTTATTCATCCATTAGATAAAGATAGTGATAGTGATATCAATGATACAATTTCTATTAAATCAATTGCTGGACAAAACTTCACCAATAATGCTACAATTAATATTTCGGATGGAAAATTAAAAATTACTAATGGTATAATAACATTTATTCCAAAAAAAGACTTTGCAGGAACCACACATTTTAATTATACTATCAAAGATAGATATAATAAAACCGCACAAGCACAAGAAATTATTAAAGTTGGACCAAAAGTAAGTACTCCAAAAGTTTCTTTGATTGAATATGTTAATAAAGTCATTGATAGTGACGGTAATGGAATAATAGAAGCTGGTGATAAAGTAGAATTTCTTTATGTAGTTAAAAATATAGGAAATACTCAATTAAAAGATATTAATGTAACAGATAAAAAAGTAGGATCAATTAATTGTCCAAAAGACTTTTTAAAAATTAATCAAATTATGAGATGCTACAAAACATACACTCTTACACAAGAAGATGTTAATAAAGGAATTATTGAAGCAAGTTCAATAGTAACTGGAAAAGACTTGAATAATCAATTAACAAAAGATATTTCTGATACCGGAACCAATCTTAACGGAAAAGCAATTTCTAATCCAGAAGCAATTGAAACACCTAATCCTGCAAAAGAATATCCAAATAATCCTATCGACCCGACTGACGATCCAACAAGCTATTATGTTAAACCGCTTCCAAAAGTTGAATTGTTAGAAGCAGTATGTGAAGTAATTGATGTAAATGGTAACAATATTACAGATGCTGGTGATAAAGTGAGATTTAAATATATTGTAAAAAATATTGGTAAAACTACATTAACTCAAATTTCTATTCATGATAATATTGCTGGCGATGTAGATACTTCTAATGTTCAAAGTATAAAACCTGGTAAAGAAGCAAGCTTTTGTAAAGCTTATACCATTACTCAAAATGATGTAAATAAAGGTATTATTACTACTTCATCAAAAGTTGAAGCAGTTGATGAAAATGGTAAAAAAACAAGTGATATTTCAGATGCTGCAACAGCTCCAAATAAAAAACCTATTGTTAATCCTGAAGGAAAAGAGACAAGCTTGCCAAATGTTGCTGGTAACGACCCTAAAGATCCAACAGATGATCCTTTAAGTTTATACATTAAACCTATCCCAAAACTTTCTTTAATTGAATCTGTATATCAAATTGTTGATGAAGACAACAATAAAAAAATCGAAGCTGGAGACTCTATTAGATTTGAATATAATATTACCAATATAGGAAATGTAGATATAGTAAGTGATATTATTGTAAAAGATAAAACAGTACAAAATTTCGATTGTTCAAATATTACAGAAATTAAAGTTGGAGAAAGTAAAGTTTGCTATGGTACTTATCAAATTATTCAAGATGATATGGATAAAGGCGCAATTGAAGCAAGTTCAAGTGTAAGTGGAAAAGACAATAATGGAAATAAAGCAAATGATACTTCTGATGCTGGAACTAAACCAAATGGAGATGTAATTCCTAACCCTGAAGCAATAGAGACTCCAAATCCGCTACATAAGTATCCAAATAACAGATTTGATCCAAAAGATGATCCTACAACTTATATTCTCAAAGATGTAAATGCAAACATTTCAATTATTAAATCAATTAAAAAAGCAATTGATGAAAACAATGATGGGGATATTTGGGAAGGCGATACACTTGTATATGAATATCTTGTAACAAACAGTGGTAATGTTTATTTAACCAATGTTCAAGTCAGCGAACCTGAAGTTTCTAATATTACATGTCCTAAAAGTGAACTTGCTGTAGGTGAAAGTATGGTATGTCAAGGTAGACATACAATTACAAAAGCTGATACTCAAAAAGTTGCAGTTGATGGGCAAGCTACAGCAACCGGAGTTGATCCAAAAGGAAATACCGTTAGAGCCAAATCTGATGCGGGAACAAATCTTAAAAAAGAACCGATTAATGATCCTTACCATACAATGACATTAGATCCAGTAACTGGAACTGCTACAAAACTTTATGATTACACAACAAGAGTATTACTTAAAGCATTTGATGATAATAAACCAGTTCTAATCACTGATTATAAAGAGTTCCCAATTGATGTTGCTAAAAATGACAAATTTAGAGGAAAAATTAAAATTGAAATTATTAAAGCTCCAAAATATGGAACAGCAAAAGTTGTTTATGATAAAAATGGCTATCCAAAAATTTACTATAAACCTTATGATGATGCAAATAATGTTTTTGATAGCATTACATATAGAATTAGTGATGAATATAACAATGCAGATGAAGCAACAGCAAGTTTTGAACTTCGCTGTAGTTCTACACAAAAAAGTGATAGCGGTGATGCATTAAATATCTTAGCTATTTTAGCTATGATAGTAACAATGCTTTTTATCGCACGCAACAACACAAAAGGAGAATTAAATGATTAAAAAATTACTTTCTACAACTTTACTTAGCGCAATTGCGCTAAGTTCTTTACAAGCTGGTAAAAATGTTGCTTTACCAGAGTCTGAACCAATTGCTATTCCATCCCCTGCATTAACACCAACTCCTGCAAGTGCACCCTTTTATGCTGGACTTGGTCTTGTAGGTGCAAAATTAAGTATTAATTGTGCAAATCATCCGCATTGTCACTATGAAGATACTACATATGGAGTTATGGCAAGAGTTGGTTATGATTTTAATGATTATTTTGGTTTAGAAGCAAGATATGCAAGAACATTTTGGGATAAAGGTCCATTTGGAGGAACACCACTTGAACATTATGGTATCTTTTTAAAACCACAGGCTCCAGTAGGTGAAAAAGGTAATATTTATGTTCTTTTTGGATATGGTCACACAAAAAATAGAGGAAACGGTTATCGTTTAACCTATTTTAACAAATCATGGGGCTGGTCTGCTGGAATTGGTGCTGAATATCAACTCTCTAATAAAGCAAATAAAGCAGGATGGAATCTTTTTGCAGATTATCAACGGCTTCTTTTAAAATCTCATATTCCAGATATGAATATGTTTAGTGTTGGAATAAAATATAAATTTTAACTAAAGCCTTTTGGCTTTGGTTAAGAAGCTGATATTAAATGAAAATTCCCTGCTTCATCTTCTGCAATATATGAAGCATGATTTATCCAGTCTCCGCAATTTAAGTAAATGATACCATTTTTAACAATTCGCTCAGGCAGGTGAATATGACCGCAAATTACAATTTGACATTTTTTCTTTTTTGCTAAACTACTCATATAAGTAACATAAGCATTATGTAAAATTTTTTGCAAAAGAGGTTTTATTTTTAAATGATAAAAAGTAGAAGTATTATGGGTTTTTCGTTTTTGTTCAATTTTTTTTGCACCTTTTTTAACTTTTGTTAAAGTCCATTTTAATAATTTTTGAAAAATATCCTTTTGATGAAAAATATCTCCATGAGTTAAGTAAATTCTTTTTTTACCATTATCATAAATATATGTATTATAAGTTTTAAAAATATTAACAGTAGAAAGTTTGATTTGTTTTACTTTTCTATCTTTTTCATGATTTCCTAAAATATAGATTATATTCCAATCTCTTGAATTAATAAGCTTTTTAAAACGTACAATATCAGAATGGGAAGCTTTTGCATTTTGTGTAATAATATCACCAACTAAAAAGAGGTTTTTTGCTTTTGTATTTTCTAATAAGTCAAAAAGCGCCTCACTTTTACAATGAATTGAACCAAGATGGATATCAGATAAAAATAAAGACCTATATGTTTGCATTTATAAATCATAACATAATTTAAATTAAGTGCAAGCTTTTATTTATAAAAAGCTGCACTCATATATCCAACAACTCTTTGTTTATCCTTTGTTACATCGGCACTTGTTCGGTAATCTAACACTTCACTCTTAAATCCAAGCTCTTTTGCACTCTTAATTATTGCTTTTATTCCTACTATTCCACATGCTTCGCATCCTAAATCAATAATATCATTATCTTCTTTTGCAACACCTTCAAGGCAAATTGCATCAAGCATTTGAGCTCTTTCAAGATCATAAAAATGGCTCAAATCTGAGCTAATTACAACACCAGTTAACTTATCTTCTAAAAGCCATTTTACAATTTTTGCCACCTCATGATAGCTTGTTTTTCCATAGATAAGTTCAATAACTTTAATATCAGGATTATAGTGTGCAATAAAAGGCATTTGTGTCTCAGTGCTATGTTCAAGCTCATGAGCTCTTGGAATAAAAGTTAAATTAAAAAGCTTTTTCATAAGAGCTAAATACTCCAAATCAATTGGCAAGTTTTTTAAAGGTGTTTGATACTCTTTAAAAAAAGAGCCACTTATTCCTTCAAAATAGACATGATGGCTTGGACCAATAACAACAATTCGTTTTAACTCTTTATTTTTTACTAAAAGTTTATGGGCAATGTTGGCTGTAAAGCCGCTATAAATATAACCAGCATGTGGTGAAATAATAGCTTGAGGAACAATTGCCAATTTATTTTGAAGATTTTTTGCATCTTTTAAAAGATTATTAAAAAAAGTAACTAATTTTTCTATCTCTTTTGGCTGAGCTGGATAAAATGTTCCAGCATTTCCTGCTACTCTTATATCCATCATTTTTTACCTCCAAATTCCAGCAATTTTTGTTTTGCAATTAAAACATTTTCCATCTACTAATTTATATTGTCTTATACTATATCCAATTCTCTCAATTAATAGCTCATTACAATTTGGGCAATAGGTATTACTAGGAAGCATTACATTACCCATATAAATATAATGCAAGCCCTCTTCTTTGCCTATTTCATAAGCTCTTTGCAAAGTCTCAAGAGGTGTTGCTCCTTTATCAAGTACCTTATAGTCTGGATGAAAAGCACTTATATGCCATGGTGTATCTACATCCAACTCTTTTGCAATAAAGCGTGCAATATCTCTTAACTCATCATCGCTATCATTATCTCCAGGCACAATCAAAGTAGTACATTCTACCCAAAATTTATTCTTTTTCAAAAGTTTTAATGTATCAAGTACTCCTGCTAAATTTCCTTTCAGATACTTTTTATAGTAGTCACTTTTAAAACCCTTTATATCAATATTAAACGCATCAATGAGCCCTTTGGCATCTTCTATAAGCTCGGGTGTTTCAAAACCATTACTCACAAATACATTTTTAAGTCCGTTTGCTTTTGCTAAAATGGCTACATCTTTAGCAAAAGGCCAAAAAATCGTTGGTTCATTATAAGTATATGAGATACTTTTACACCCTTTATTAAGAGCAATATCAACAAGCTCTTTTGGCGTTACATTATAAGAGTTTTCAAAGTCTTTACTTTGCGATATTTGCCAGTTTTGGCAAAATGGACATTTAAAGTTGCATCCAACTGTTCCAATACTTAGCGACGTGCTTCCTGGCAAAAAGTGATATAAAGGCTTTTTTTCTATTGGATCAATATTAATAGCACTCACTTTACCATAGACTAAATTAACCATTTTGCCATTTTCATTTTTATTTACTCCACAAATTCCAACTTGCCCCTCTTTTAATTTACAATAGTGTCGGCATAACTGACATACAACCTTTTCACCCTCTTTTTTAAAAAATGAATGCACTCTACTCATTCTTCATCCTTTATTTTTATTGCCTCATACACATAAATTTGCGGATGTAAACTCAAACAATTTGGCATCATCCCAGCTTTTTGACAAAGTGAACTAAAAAAGAGATCAAAGTTTGGAATTTGCTCCCACACACTTGGCAAATAGGTTGCCTGATAACCATTATAGTGCAAAATTACACCATGAATGCCTGGTTTTATTTTTTGTCTTAAATCCTCTACATTGCTATAAGGCAACGGTTTTGGTGGTGTTAAAATAGATACTTCTATTTCTAATTTATCTAATTCTTGAGGAGTTACTGGAGTAAACCTTGGGTCATTTAAAGCTGCAGCTTTGGCATTATGAATGATATCATCAATTAAGCTTTGATGTGCAATAATTGAGCCAATACAGCCTCTTAGTTGATTAAATTCATTAATAGTTACAAATACAGCTCCTTTTTCTAAGAGCCAAGGATTATTTTTTATAATTTCTTCTTTCTTAATAACTGGTTTTTTTAAAACTGCTTCTTTAATTGCTGCTTTTGCAATATCTAATATTAATTTTTTTTGCTCTTTTGTATACATTATTTGCTCCTTTTGCTAACCTATTCTTACCATAACAAAAAATTAAAAAAATCAAAGCAACTTAGGTAGCAAAAGAAGCAAAAAGAGTAGTTTATTCTATAATATGCCCAACAAATTTGGACATATTATCAATAATTTTGCCTCCTCTTCTAAAGCCAACACCACAGGCCTCATAGGCATAAAAAACTCCAGCTTGATAAAAATTGCCCCTCTCATCGCCAGGCAAAGGGACGTACTCTTGATAAACCATTTTCAAAGAGCCATAAACATCTTTTTTCTCTTCTAAAACTTCGCCTCTTTCATTTAAAATAGCAACATCTCCTCCTTCTCTTCCAAAAATTGGCTTTCTTACTTGCATTTTATTAAGCGGTTCAAATGAAGTCTCAAGTAATAAAGGATGATTTGGAAAGAGATCCCAAAGCACTTTTAAAAAAGCTTTACTTTGAAACATCAATGTATAAGCTGGATTAAAAATAATTGCCTCTTGATTGTTAACAATCGAAGTCAGTAATACTGCCAAATCTGGCTCATCTATTGCAATATCCTCCCATGGAATCAATTTAAACCACAATTCATACTTTTTATCTTGATAATAAATCCCCTCCTCATCAAATTCCACCTCATCAATATAGGCAAAATTTGTGTTAAAGCCTGCATTTTTTGCAATATACTCTAAAAAGCGCGTGGTATTTTCTTCTTTAATATTGCCTTTGATAGAACTAAATAAAAAGTTCCATCCCTCATAAAGCTCTTCAAAGTTACTGGTATCTTCACTTAAAGTTACTATACGTTTAAAATTATCTAAAAGTGCTTCATAAATAAAATTAAATTGAGCACTCTCTTGTAAATTATTCTCTTTTACAATAGCCCACTGCAAAATAGCACTCTCAAACAAAGCTGTTGGTGTATCGGCATTAAATTCAAGCAGCTTTATAGGAGCTCCATCAATTCCTCCTGCAAAATCAAAACGCCCATAAAGATGCCAATGGACATCACTCTCCCAACTTTTTTTAATTAAATCAACCAAATTAAAAGGGATTCCTATTTCATGAAACAAATTATTTTCAATAATAAAATCACCTGCTTCTACAAACATATCATAAAGCTCATTTGCCGCATCCTCAAAAGCTTTTGCTTCTTGCTTGCTTAAAACCACCAACTCATCTGCAATATAATTACTGCCATCAATATCACTATGCCATAAAAAACCAATCTTTACTAAATACTCTTTTGAGAGCGGTTTAACTTGTAGTAACTTCATGATTAACCACCAAATTTACCAAAAAATCCACTTTTTTTCGTACTTTTAGAGCTAAAAAAACCGCTTCGTTTCGTCGTTGAAACTTTTCCTTTTTTAAAACTTTCTACACTTTTATAATATGCAGAAGGAGATTTATAGGCTGTTTGTCTATGCTTTTGATAAGCAGGATTATTAAAAAGTTTGTTTCCAATCCAAGAACCAATAATAGCTCCAGCCGCACTTGCTAAAATTGCTTCACCAAGAGAAAGTCCACCATTTTCAATTTGAGCATTAGGATTGGTTAAATTTGAACTATTATTTTCAATTTTTGCCGCTTCTTGCTTAATTAATTTATCCATCTCCTCTTTCGTTAAAACGTGCTCCGTCCCATTTAACTCTTTTAAAATAATTCTTGTCTCATTGGCAGGAAACTCTTCTTTAATTTTATATTTTTTAGGCGCTACTTCTTCAATGACAACAAAAGCTCCTTTTGCTTGTGGCTCTTGCAAAGAATCATTATGAGAATTTGAACAAGCATTGAGGCCAAAGAGTAAAAAGGTGCTAAATCCTGCCACCTTTAAAGTATGAGATAGAGTTTGCAAATGCTTCATAATCTCCCTTTTTTTCAAGAGATTATACCATATTTAATCAATATCACTCATATCAAAATCATATTCTGGCTCAATAACTGGAACGCTTTTGATATCTTCTGGCGTTACTTGCAACTCTTTGGTATTATATTGTTTCCCTTCATAAAACTTTTGCTCTTTTTTATATTTTTTCTCTTTTTCCATTTGCTTTTTGATGTTTTTCTCTAGCAAAGATTGCTGTTTTATCTTATTTTTCTCTTTTGTATCATTTTTTTCTACAATAACTTTTTGTGCACTACTTTTACCCTTTGTAACATTTTTTTCACCACTTGCAAAAAGAAAAGTTGTAGCAACAAAAATTATAATCCATCTCATAAGAAGCCTTTATATCAAAATTAACTTAATTTTATCAAAAAAGTTTACAAAATGCAACTTAAGTAGCATACAAAAGCAAAAATTTTTTTTATAATTTGAGCGAAAAATGAATGAGGAGGTGCAAAATGAACATTATAACAAGAGGATACAACCCATTTGCAGAGCTTGAAGCATTAAAAGAGCAATTTGATAGAATCTTTAATGTCGTAGAAGCAAGAGAAAAAAGCGATATTGACTTTATTCCAACTGTTAATACAAGAGAAGGTGACGATGCTTATTACATCGAAGTAGACTTACCAGGTGTAAAAAAAGAAGACATCAATATTAATGTAGAAGATAATACCCTAACAATTAGTGGTGAGAGAAAAATTGAGAAAGAACACAAAGAAGACAACTTTTATAAAGTAGAGAGTGTCTATGGAAAGTTTGAGAGAAGTTTTACATTGCCAGAAGATGTAGATACCGATAAAATCGAAGCAAAAAGTGAAGATGGCGTGCTTGAAATAAAAATTCCAAAAGTAGCAAAAGTAGAAAAAGCTCCGAAAAAAATCGAAATTAAATAAGGAGGTGGGCTATGGCAAACAAAAAACATGAAGTTCAAAAAACAGAAAAAAAAGTAGAAAAAGGAATCGTGGAAGGACTTGAGAAAGCAAAAGAGTTTATCTCTAACGTAGCACGCCACATCCCACTTGCAAATATAATGCATAACCCAAAAAAAGATACTTATACAATTGAGATTGATTTACCAGGTGTAAAAAAAGAAAATATTAATGTAAGTGTAGAAGATAACTACCTTATCGTAACAGCTGAGCGTAAAATGAAAGAAGAGGTAAAAAAAGAAGATTACTATTTAATTGAGAGCAAATTTGGTAAGTTTTATCGCGCATTTTATCTAAGCGATGATATTGATAGAAACTCAATTAAAGCAAAATATGAAAATGGTCGCTTAGTTATCACATTTGAAAAAGTGCCTGAGAAAAAACGAAGAGATATTGCAATTAGCTAAAAGCCTTTGGCTTTTAGCTTTTTTTGCTATTATTAAAAAATGCAAGAAAAAATTAAAAAAATTCTACCTTCATTTGCAACTTTATCTTTTTATACAAATGGACAAATTGGTCCAATTTACGAAGCAAAATCAAGAAAGGGCTCTTTTATAATAAAAACAACGAAAGCTCCTTCGTGCTTTTTTGAATTAGAAGCCAAGCAGTTACAAGAGTTGCAAAAACATAAACTCAACACTCCCAGAGTCTTTTATGTCAATAAAAAGTTTTTGATTTTAGAAAAGATTGAAAACAGTGCTATTTTTAATGAAATGCAAGCAGCAAAAGAGATAGCAAAACTGCATTCTATCAATAACGAGAAGTTTGGTTTTGATTATAATACTCTCTTAGCAAGCTTCATGCAAGAAAATACTTATTCAAGTGATTTTTGCACTTTTTTTATTAATCAGCGCCTCAAGCCAATGTTTGAAATAGCCAATAAAAAAGTAAGCTTTTCTTTCGAAATGAAAAAAGCCTTTTTAAAACTTTTAGAAATTGCCCCAAAGTTTTGTAAGGAAACTATCACTCCTTCGTTAATTCATGGTGATTTATGGAGTGGAAATATTATTTTTAATCAAAAAGGACTCTTTTTTATTGATCCAGCACTCTATTTTGCTGATAAAGAGGTTGAACTCAGTTTTATTGCTTTTTTTCATACCTTCTCAAACAACTTTTTTAGAGAATATCAAAAATATCATAAATTAGGTAGTAATTTTTGGGAAGAAAAAATTTATTTTTATCAACTTTATCCAATTTTAGTTCATATTGCTTTATATGGGACAAGTTATTTAAGCAGTTTCAAAAACAATCTATCAAAGCTTTTAAAGTGAACATCCACTATTTTTTTGCGTAAAACTCTCTTCATAACCACAACTACTACAGCGAAAAGTTAAAAGCTTTGGTGAGCATCCACTTCCTCGCACGTCAATAAGTTCAATCGTTTTATGTTTACATTTAGGACAAAAACCTTGCTCAATTTTAAGATATTTTTGATTTTGCTCTTTTAAATAGAATCCATAAACAATTATTGTGCCTACTACGATAAAAAGAAGTAAAATTGCCGTATAGATAGCCTCTCCTTTTTTCTTTGATTCTATCTTAGTTTTTATTAATAGAGCCTTACAATTTTAAAAACCTCTTTTTCGTAGGTATTGTTACTAAACTTCTCAATTAAACCATTAATAAGATCTTCTTTTTGAAAAGGATCTAATTTATAATCTTGGATTGAGGCTGCCTC
>JALVTH010000006.1 GCA_027036015.1 Campylobacteraceae bacterium | reverse complement strand
GCTCAAGCTATTAAAAAACAAGGAGCAAGCAAAGGTGCAACCCTTGCTTTTTTAATTGCTACTCCAATTACTGGAGTTGATTCTATTTTAGCAACTTATGGTATTTTAGGTTTACTTTTTACAATCTATCGCATTATTACTTCAACAATTTTAGCCTTAATTGCTGGCATTTTAACCAATATTTTTGATAAAGAAGAAAAAAAGACTTTTAAAGCAAAAGCAAATTTTACTATAGCAAAATCGCCTCTTTTAACAACAAATTTACCACCTGCAAAAACGCCTAAAAAATTTTCTTTTAAAAATGCATTAAAATATGGCTTTATTACTTTACTTAGTGATATTACCAAACCATTAATTTTTGGTCTTTTACTTGGAGCTCTTATTACAACAGCTTTGCCAAAAGATTTTTCTGCTATTTTATCAAATAATATGGCTTTAAGCTATATTATTGCTTTAGCTATTGCTTTGCCAATGTATGTTTGTGCAACAGCATCATTGCCAATTGCAGCATCTTTTATTCTCTCTGGCATATCGCCAGGAGCAGCATTTGTCTTTTTAAGTGCAGGTCCAGCAACAAATACAGTGACAATGAGTGTAGTAAAAAAGATGTTAGGAACTAAGGCACTCTTTATCTATCTTGGAGTCTTAATTATAGGAAGCCTTGGTTTTGGAATGCTTTTAGATATGCTTTTTGATAGATTAACTATCAATCCAAACTCAATTATTCATTTGCAAGAGCACTACTCTTTAATTTATCAAATAAGCACCCTTATGCTTTGGGCACTTTTACTCTATTTTTACCTTAAACCCTACTTTCAAAAGAAAGGTTGTTCTAATAGTTGTTGCGGAGGTTAATTAATATGGCGTTGCATCAATATAGCCATGAGCTTGGCGTTCAATCACCTCTACAACACCTGCTTGTACATAACTTATTCCATCAATAAATTCACTCTTTTTCCAATGCATTGTTTGCATTGTATTTAAACACCCAATAAATTCAACATCATAATCCATTAAGGATTTAATGCGTGAGAGTGTATGTTTATCGTAATCTTTTCTAAGCACTCTCATTCCAGGTCCATATGCAATAACGACAACTTTGAGTGCTCCATCTGGATACTCTTTTAAAATATTATAGATAGTTCCTAAAAGATGGTTGGCATAATGAATATCTTTTCGATTAAGCTTCATAATCACTTTTCTTGGATTATCAAAAGTAGGTTTTGGATCTTTAAAATTATATTTTGCAAAAAGAGCGCCACTTAAAAGGCTCAATAAGAAAGCTCGTCTCATTTTTTATCCTTCTATTATTTCAGGCTCTAAAAGAGTAACCTTATCTTCTGCTTTTATAACTCCATCTTTTACCACTTTACAATAGATACCTCTATGTTTTAAAATTAATTTTGGCAATCTCTTATCATAAACTAACAAATGATTACATAGAGTGCATGCTGAAGTAATTTCTAAAATGGCTGAGCCAATTTGTACTCTATCTCCAATATTTAAGGTATGGGGATCGAAATTAAGCAAAATATTTTCTCCAAGTGCAGCATCTGGCAAAGCAATATCATTTTCTTTTGCTATCTCATAAGCAACAGTTCCAACTATCATTACACTCTGCTCAAGTTTTTTACCAGCAAATTTATCCCCAACAATTCCATAATCTTTTTGTAAAATAAGTTCTTTTTGCTCTTTTCTTATACCAGAAGTGCCCACAGGAGCTACATAAAGCTTTAAAGCCTTTTTCATTGTTTCTTCCTTACAAAATTCTTAAGTCCTTGTAAAAATTGTTTTTTGGGAATAAATCCAAAAGCTTCACTCATCTTACTTCCATTCCTATCAAGTACAAAAAAAGCTGGTGTAATTGCTTTATTATCAAGTTCAAATGGCAAATTAAATTCATCGATATCCACTTCTTTAAAAATAAAATTTTTAGCTAAAAAATCTTGCACATCTTTTTGCGAGAGCACTTGCTCTTTTTCTTTTTTACAATACGTGCATGTTTTTGAACTTGCCATTAATAAAATAAGTTTATCTTTTTTCTTAGCTTCCTCAAGTAAAGCATCTTCATCATACTCTTTTTTTTCTTTAAAATGAGGCGTGTTTTTTGGAGCTTTATAGTTTATGAAAAACTTTGCTAATGCTTTAATCTCTTCTTGTGAGACTTTACCTTTCATTGAGGGCTTTTTATCATAATATTGCATCATTTGTGGCTCGCAAAGTGAATTTTCTTTGTTTGGATTGTAAAGATACTCCGTTAAAAAATCAATCACTTCATCTTCTAAAAATTCACTATCTCCAGCACCAAGACGCTTTGGACCTCTAAGCATTGCCCAAGCCATCATATTAAGTGATGGAGCCTTTAAATGCAAAATCTGATTTTTTTGAATGAGATTTTCTTTTATCTTTTCTACTGGAATATAGAGCTTATGACAACTTGCACACTTTGATTTGAAAATGTTTTCTCCATTTAGCGCAAATAAAGTAGTAGAAAAAATAAAAGAAAAGAAAAAGAGGGCAAATATCCCTCTTAAAAGTGTTAACACTGCACAATACCTTTATTGTTTTTAAGTCCAACAATTTCTGGAGTATCTGCTTTAACTTCTTTAATGTGTTTAACATTTTTAAGATACTCTTCAACAACTTCCCAAACAGGTTTGCCAGGAGCTTTTGAATTAACTGTTGCCCAACCACTAACTTT
Source organism: Campylobacteraceae bacterium (assembly GCA_027036015.1). Classification (GTDB taxonomy): domain Bacteria; phylum Campylobacterota; class Campylobacteria; order Campylobacterales; family Sulfurovaceae; genus JAADEQ01. Next base: position 10,668 of record JALVTH010000006.1, on the reverse strand, counting down.
ATATTTTTTATTAGGATCAATTGGTTTACCATCTAGCGTTCGAATATTGCTAATTCTTTTTCCAATTTTTTGTGTTGGATCAATTGTATAGCTAATTCCACCCGTTCTAACCATATCACCACCTTGTTGATAGAACGGATCTGCATTAAAGAGGTTATCTGCTACATCTTCTAAAATATCTTTAATGTTTTTCCCCTTAATCTCTTTTACATAAGTTTCTGGGTAAGTCATTGCAGTTTGCGTTGCTAAATCTTCAAAAGTAATTTTTTGACCAGGAATTACTGTTGTTCCCCATCTAAATCCTGGAGAGAGTGAAATATCTGCACCATTTACATGACGAAGTGCATCACAAATAATTTGATCAAATGTTCCATTAAAGTTACCACGTCTAAAAAGTGTAACATCTGTTGTTGCAACAACACGCTCTAAATCTTTTTTATATGGAGCTCTTACTTTTTCAATATAAGCTTTCATCTCTTTATTTTCTGGCACAAGGTCACTAAATACTGGAAGAAGCGTAAATTTAAAATCTTTAATCTTACCATTTTGAATATCTAAATCTAAAACATTAATAAATTTACCATTACTTCCTGCATTACATACATAAGTTACGCCGCCTTTGTTTTTAACAGGAACTGCTTCTGGCACGCCATCATGCGTGTGTCCGCCCATAATAAAGTCGATTCCGCTGACAACTTGCGCCATTTTCTTATCAACATCATAACCGTTGTGAGATACAACAATAATTGCATCTGGTTTCTCTTTTTTCTTAATCTCATCAACAAGGGTTTGCATCTCATCGGCTTTAATTCCAAATGTCCAATCTGGAATAAAGCGTTTTGGATTTGCAATGGTTGTATAAGGGAATGCCTGTCCGATAACTGCAACTCTTGCTTTTCCAAGCTTTTTAATTACATATGGTTTAAAGGCTCTTCCACTATCTTCATCATAGACTGGAACATTGCCTTCCATCAAAGCATCTTCTTTTACAAAAACATTTTGAGCAACAAAATCTGCTTTAAGCTCTTTAAGATTTTCTAAAATTTCTTTCTCAGTATAAGTAAACTCCCAGTGTCCTGTACATACATCTACACCAAGAAGGTTTAGAGCACCAACCATATCTTTACCACGAGTTTGAAGCGCAGTCCAACTTCCTTGCCAAGTATCTCCACCATCAAGTAGAAGCGTTTTTTCTTTACCAAATTCGCCTCTAAGTTCATCTACAATAGTTTTAATATGGGCAAAACCACCCATTCTACCCATTGCTTTTGCATACTTCTCAAAATTAACGCAAGTAAAAGCATACGTTAATCTATCATTATTTTTAATGTTGTAATACTCTAAAAAGTATTTTCCAACTAAGTGTGGAGGAACATTTTTATTACCAAAAAGTCCAATATTTGCACTTGGCTCTCTAAAATATACTGGCATTAACTGAGCATGCGTATCAGTAATATGTAAAATTCTTATATTACCAAAAGGCTTTAATTTATAATAATCTTTTAAATCTCCATTTGGAGAGAGTCTCATATGAGAATTAGCAAAAATTGGTGTGGCACCAAGAGATGCCATCAAATACATAAACTCTCTTCTACCCATTCCATTCATAGCTTTTCCTTTAATATTTAAATCCATCACCTGGAATTGCAAGACGCCAAGTTTTCTCAGCCTCTTTTACTTGAGCTAAAGCTCTAATAGCAAATACGCACGCTCTCCAAGCTGCAAAATCTGTTGGGAATTTTTTTGTTTTCTCTTCACCTTTTACTTTATATTTAATAACAACTTCTTTTTTCTTCGCTTTGATAGCTTCTTCAGTATATTTAATATAGGCTCTATTTGAAATTCCAAGGCGAGTAAATTCAACTCCAAGCTTCACAGCTTCAGGGTTAAATTTTTTTGCAACTTCAAGCACTTTTGCAGCGCCATTTGCTTTGACATCACAAACTTTTTTTACATCAAGTTTTGCTGCTTCATCAACCAAGTTGTTTGCAAAAAGCCCTGCACAAAATGCAGTAACTAAAGCTAACTTTCTCATTTTAACCCCTTACTTTCTAATATCTGGACCATCAACTGGAAGGCCATTAGACATATAAGTTAAGAAATAAATCAAATCTCTCATCCATTTGCTATCAAGCTTATGAGTTGTTTCACCTTGGTTTTTCTCACAACCTTTAATTCTTCTTTGTAATGTTCCAAGTTCTTCCCATGCTAAACGATAAACTGGAAAATGAGTAACTTGTCCATATAAAGGAGAGAGATACTCGTTTCTAACTCTTTTACCAGCACCTTGAACATGGCAATTTGCACATGAGAGTTTTAAATATCCTCTTTGAGAATAGTAAATCTTTTTCCCATCTTCATAAGCTGCTGCAGCTTCTTTTGAATTGATAACAATATGATATCTTTTACCCTTTTCTTTTGAAGCATGTGCAAAAAAAGCTTCTAAATCAGCCATTTTTCCTTTTGCCATATCCCAAGGCTTTTCACCATTTTCTTTTAAACATGCATTAATGGCATCAGCTAAGGTAACAACACCTTTACCTTTTACAAATTTTGGATATTCACCCTTAATTGCTGGATCTGGAAAACAATCTTTAAAACTTTTACCATTTTTAAATTTTGTATTTTTATATAACTCTTCTCCAGCATCAATATTATCTTCATAGGGAGGCATCTCATTCATTTCATCATATTGCTCTTTACCATTTTTATTATATGCATAAGAGCCAAGTCGAAAGTCATCTCCTTTCAGCCCCCATTTAAAGTTTTTATCAAGCTCCTCTTTTGGAGTATAAGGAAAATAACTTTCAGCCCCCTTTCTTGTGGCAAACTTTTTCTCCATATACTCTTTGAGTGCTTTTAAATCTTTATTTGCTTGAGCATCAAACTCTCCTGCACTCAATACAGAAAAAGCGCCAATTAGTAAACCTGCAACAATTGTTTTTCGCATCAAAAATCCTTTCTGCCTTTCGCAAAAAAGGTAAAATTATTTAATTTTTACCTTTTTGCTTTTTGTATTACCTTTTAAATCAACCCAACTAAGCTCCAACTCTTTACCAGCTTCACCTTTAAATTTAAATTTAATAAATGGGTTTTTAGAAAGGAATTGGCTTGTTGATGCATCATAAACTACTTTACCATCAACTTTCCCTTGAATGTGTGTAATAAAGTTTGCCTCTTTTCCTTGTTTTTTTGCCATATCATAAGTTAACATTGGGTGTTTAAACATTGCTTTTACAGATACTACTCCATCTTTTGCTTTTGCTTTTACTCTCATTTTCTATCCTTTCTTTTATTTTTTTAAATTTATCATTACTCTTTACTAATTGCTACTTACTAACTACTTCCAAATTCATCCATCAACCACCGCAACCACCAGCAGTTACTTTTACGTTTTTACCAACTTTGTAAATTTTTCCATCAACATCAGCTACTACAATAACTTTACCAGTCTTTTTCAATTTAATTCTTACTGCATAATCTGGAATACCAACTTCTGGAATATCCCAAATTGCTACTAAACACTCAGGGTTTGCAGTTTGGAAAAGTGCAATTTTTTTTGCTTTTTCTAATTTAAAGCTCACTGGAACAACTGCTCCGTTTTCTGCAATGTCTGGAGCTTTTAATTTAATTTGCCCCTCTTCTACTTTATCAGTTCCAAAAATTTTTTTCACAGCTTCCATTACTGGTTTTTCGTCGTTTGCGTCTTTTTCATTATTTTTAATTTTCCAAACATCTGGAAGTTCTTTTCTATAATCTTTTGCAAATACGTTTACTGGAGCCAAAGTTAACGCTGCTGCTCCTAAACCAAGTCCTAAAAAGTCTCTTCTTTTCATTTGCTATCCTTTCATTTTATTTAATGGTTTTTAAATAAGCAACTACTGCTTTAATTTGATGATCGTTTAATACCCCATTTAATCCAAATGGAGGCATTGCCGAAATTGGATTCGTTTTGTAAGGGTTATAAACTTTATCGTACAAAGCCTGCTCTGGCCACATTGAAAGCCCTTGTAATTTTGGTCCCAATGTTCCTGGCCCATTAATCTTTTTGCCATTAGCATTATGGCATGCAAAGCAGTTTCCAAGCTTTTTGGTGTTAAAAATCTTTTTACCCTCTTTAACCAAATCGCTATTTGAGGCATTAGCAAAGCCACTTGCTAAAATTGCAAGCGCTGCTAATGTGAGTAGTTTTTTCATCACTCAATCCTTTATTTAGATTTGCTGACAATATAATCAACGATACCTTTTACATCAGCATCGCTCAAGTCAGCATTTCCACCTTTTGGAGGCATTCCTTGGAAACCTTTAATAGCATGGGTATAAAGCGTTTTTTTGCCTTGTTTAATTCTTGGTGCCCAAGCTTCTTTGTCTCCAATTACTGGTGCAATAGCTTTGTTTGTATGGCAAGCACTACATTTTGCCTCAAATAGTTTAGCATATTTGCTATTAGCCCCACCTTCTTTTTTTGTCTCTTTTGGTAAATCTCTTTTAGTTGTTACTGGTGGATTAATAGCTTCATCTAATGTATGTTTAATATGAACTACTTTGCCAGTTGGGCAGTTTTTCATACAACGAACTGTTTGTGTTCCATAATTGCTTGGATCGCTTAAGAATTTTTTCATTATTTCTGGACCATATTTATTTACATTTGGATAAAAGCCATCTTCATTTGGCATATGCACTTTCATTAACTTTTCTTTGGTTAAGACATAATCATCATCTAAATCTTCACCATCAATTTGAATCTCATTAAGTGAAAGTAAATATGCAACAATTGCATAAACTTCATCATTACTCAAACTCATTGGATGCGGAAAAGGCATACCAGTTTTTACATACCACCAAAGTGTTGAAGCATATGGCCAATAAGTTCCAATAGTTTTAACTGGTGGTTCATCTCCACTATCTGGATCTAAAAGTTGATTTTTAAGGCTCGATTTTTCGCCACCAGCTAAGGTTGGATACCCTTTTCCACCAGCACCAAAATCACCATGACACATTACACAATTTTTGTTATAAAGCTCTTCACCTTGAGCTACACTTCCTTTACCATCAGGCAAACCTTGCCAATCGTAGCGCACATCAATGTCGTTAAATTTAATCTCTTCTTTTGTTGCTTGGCGCCCATGATTGAATTTTTTAATTTTGTCAACTTGAGTATTTACTCTGTAAACACCTGCATATACACCATTTTTTACTTTATAATGCATCGCTCCATCAACTGAACGCTCTTTTAAACTTGGAGTTTTGAGCTTAATCTCTTTAGCGCCACTTGCATATGCAAAACCAACGCATAAAAGTGCTAAAGAGGCTATTTTTGAAATTTTTCTTACATCCATTTTTTCACCTCCTCTTTAGCATCTTTTTTTATCATTTCTCTTTCTTTTTTATAATCTCTAATTTGCACGTTGTTTACTTCTCCATTTGCTTTAACTTCCCAAGTTACGATTGCATTTCTGTGGTAGATATTTTCAACTCCCATTTTACCAACTTCTTGATCAATTGTTGGCTGAACATTTCCAACCTCATCATATGCTCTTGAAGCAAGTAAGAGTGGCTTACCTTCCCACTTAAAGATATAACTAAATCTTGTCCACGCTTTTGGTAATACCAAACCTTTCAGTTCAGCTTCTACCCAGTTTTTACCACCATCAAATGTAATATCTACACCTTTAATCTTACCATGTCCACTCCATGCAAGCCCTTCAATTTCTACAATATCACCTTTTTTCAGATGTGTCCATGGATAATCTGGACATGGTCTTGTAATGACTGAGTTAACTTCCATTGGCCAAAAGTATTGCACGGCTTTACCATTTGGCATAAGCATTGTATATTTAGAAGTTTCCTCTTTTGCATGCCATGGCTTATCACCAATTTCAAGGCGTTTGAGCCATTTAACATTTAAGTTACCTTCCCAACCAGGAACCAATAATCTTAATGGATATCCTTGCTCTGGGCGAAGTGCTTCACCATTTTGAGCGAAAACAACCATTGCATCATCTAAAATTTTCTCAAGTGGAATGGTTCTTCCCATATGAGAATCATCAGCTCCCTCAGCTAAAACCCATTTAGCACCTGGTTTAATACCAGCATCTTTTAAAATGTGAGAAAGTCTTACCCCAGTCCATTCAGCACAACTCATCATACCTTTTAAAAATTGCAAGGTATTAAACTGAGGTGCTCTCCACTCCGTAGAACCGTTTGCTGGACATTCAATAAAGTGGATTCTACTTTCTTTTGGATATTTTTTAATATCTTCAAGCGTTAAAACTAATGGCTTTTCCACCATACCATGGATAAGGAGTCTATGCTCATTTGGATCAATTTGTGCTACCCCACCATGGCATCTATTAAAGAAAAGTCCATTTGGAGTAATGATTCCTTCAAGTTCATGTACTGGACACATTGCAACAGATGCATAAAAATCACCTGAAGACAAAAGCTCATGTGTTCTTCTAATAACGTTATGCTCATAAGGAGATGGCATACCATAAAGATGTTTATTAACCGGATCTCCTAACTTTTTACCCCACTCAGGCTCTTTTAAAAGTGCGTCATCTTTTGCACTTAAAGCAACCGGAGCAACCGCAGTTGCCGCTACTGCAGAAGCGGCAATCTTTTTGAAAAATCCTCTTCTGCTACTTACGCTAACTTTTTTATTATGCTCTTTCAAATCGATAACCTCCGATTCTAAAATTGTTATGGTTACAATAAAATAATAACATAAGAAGATTACATAAATATTAGTTTAATTTATATGTGAAAAAAAATTTTTAGCGACTGTAACAATAAGTAACTCTTATATAGGCTCATAAATAAGCATAATATTATTAGAACTTCAATTTTTTTGATATGGTATAATTTTTATTCAATTTTGTAACACTTCTTTTTTCTTTTTCTATTTTTTGGGCTATAAATTGAATAAAGTTTTTACTATCGTTTGGAACTTTCGTAACAATAAACTCTTTATAACCCATTTTTTGGGCTATCTCTTTATGTTCAATTGCAAGCTCAAAAATTGTCTCAGAATTATCAATGGTAAAAGAAATTGGAAAAATCAGCGCTTTTAAATTGTTTGGAGTATGCAAAATATCAATTAAATTGGGCTCTAACCACTTCCCATTGCCAACTTTTGATTGATAAGCCAAAATCTTTTCTTTAAAAGAAATTCCTTCTTTTTCTAAAGCCTCTAATAATAAAGAATAGTTTGTTTCAATCTCTTTTTGATAAGGATCGCCTTTTTGAATAATAGAAAGTGGCAAAGAGTGAGCTGAAACGATAAAACTAAATTCTTTTGGATTTTTCTTTTCTAAAGCCTTTTTAATCAACTCTTTTTGAATGGCAATATACTCTTTATCATCAAAATATCGATCAATAAAGCAAATTTTTGGATGATAATTAATTTTTTTACAAGCATTGTTAAAATCTTCAATGGATGAAAGCGTCGTGGTGCTTGAGTAGTGCGGATACATTGAAAAAGCAATAATTTGCTCATACCCTTTTTCTTTTAAAAGAGGAACAATATCTTTTGCAAAAGGGGGCGTATAGCGCATAATGCAATAGGTATCAAGCTTTGTTGCTTCTTGCACTTTTTTTGCCAAACTTTGCGAAACTTCTAAAAGAGGAGATTTACCTCCAATTTGTTTAAGATTTTCTTTTGCTTCATTTAGTCGCTTTTTTACAATTATATTAGCCAAAAACTTTCGAAGTAAAAAGTTTGTTTGTAAAATATATTTATCATTAAACATATTCTTTAAAAAAATCTCAACCTCATCAAGGTTTGAGATTCCACCCATATTAAGCAAAACGATTGCGCTTTTCATTTGCCCTCTTTTTTTTAGCAAAAGTATTGCAAAAATAAAGTTAATCTTGACTAAAATCAAGAAAATTACTGCTTTCTTTGCTATAATTGAGCAAAAAAAAGGTAGAGTGTGCAATATCCAAAATTTTTTGATGAAGTAGAAAAGTTTGTTTTACAAGATGATTTAAGTGCCTTTTTAGGAGCAAGCAAAGATGGTATTATTGAAATTAATTATCTTGATTGCGTCAAACTTGCTGGACATTCATGTCCAACAGTTGCAGCAAGTTATATTGCTACAAAAGTAGCACTTGCATATTTCTTTGAAGATATACCCAAAAGAACTGCTTTAAAAATTAGTTTTAAAGAGAGTAAAACAAATGGCGTAACTGGAGTCATTGCTAATGTAATTAGTTTTATAACAGGCTGCAATGACGAGGGAGGTTTTAGCGGTATTGGCAATAAGTTTAATAGAAGAGATCTTTTAACATTTAATGCTAAACAAGATGGATTTATAAAATTTACTCTTTTAGATGAAAAGAAATTTATTGAGCTTGATATTGATACATCTGTAGTTCCTGGTAACAAAGAATTAAAAACTTTAATGCAAAAAGCTTTAAGTGGCACTGCAAGTAAGGAAGAATTGTTACAATTTCAAACAATGTGGCAAGATAGAGTTAAAAAGATGTTACTAAATAAAACATTATGGAATGATATTGCAAAAATTGTGAAGAAAGGATAAAAAATGGAAATAACCAATTATTTACGAAAAGAACACAGAGAATGCGATGATATCTTTGCAAAAGCTGAAAGTGCAGCGGCAAAGGGTGATTTTGAAAATGCAAAAAAAGAGTTTGAAGCATTTGCCGATGAAACACTGCTTCACTTTAAAAAAGAAGAAGATGAGCTTTTCCCTGCATTTGAAGCAGTAACGGGCTCTACACAAGGACCAACTGCAGTAATGCGTTATGAACACGAGCAAGTTAGAGGCCTTCTTGGCAAAATGGCCGAAGCGCTCAATAATCAAGATAAAGATGCTTATCTTTCTCTTAGTGAATCGATGATGATTTTATTACAACAGCACAATATGAAAGAAGAGCAGATGCTTTATGCAATGTGCGATAGAGTCTTTGATAGTAATAAAAAAGATGAATTAATCAATAAAATGCAAGAGGTAAAGCTTTGAAGCGCTACTTTTTAGATGCAAGAGAGCTTGAACATCCTATTCCTTTGGAGCGCTCTATAATATATCTAAAAAAGTTAGATGAAAACAGTTACTATTATCTTTTACATCGCAAAGAGCCAATTCCACTCTTAGCACTTGCTAATGAACATAACCTAAATTATATCTCTTATCAAGAGTGCGAAAATATTTGGCATATTTTAATCTCTCCTAATAAAGATATAAATTTAGAACAATTTATTCAAAAGGTATGTGAATAGATGTTTACAAATGCCTCTCTTTCTTTTGAAGCAGCTCCTCCAATTCAAGTGGTTTTACGCTATTTTTTAAGTGCTACTATTTTTGGAGTAGTTTTAGCTCTTTTTTTTCTTTTTGAGGGCAATAGAGTTTTTAGTGATTTAGTTAGCCAACTTATTGCAACACATATTTTTACTATTGGGATAATGGCTTCTTTTATGTTTGGTGCTCTTTTTCAAATGCTTCCAGTAGTTTGTGGAGTCTCCGTTAATAAACCAACAAAACTTGCCATGCGTTTGCATTATGCTTTTATCGTAGGTCTGTTTTTGTTACTGTTTGGCTTTAAGAGTGGAGCAAATGTTGCGTACTTGGGAGCTGGAGTGCTTCTGGGGGGTGCTTTTTTTATTATGAGTTTTGTTTTTCTCTATAAGCTTGGCCAAATACATTTTAACAATGCTTCAAGAGGTATCTTTTTTGCCCTTCTCTCAATTGCAATTGCCATATTTTTTGCTTTGCTTATGCTACTGCAAAGAGCGCAAATTATAGATGCAAATTTTTATCTCTCTTTTAAAACAATTCATCTTAGTTTTGCTCTTTTTGGATGGATTTTTTTATTAATTAGTTCGGTTTCGTTTCAAGTAATAGAGATGTTTTATGTTACGCCTCCATTTAAAACACTTTATGCAAAAACCTTACCAATTGCTCTCTTTTTCTTATTGCTTTTAGGAATTTTTGCTCAATTTTTTTCTTTTGCTTTTACTTTTCTCTACATTGCAATTGCTCTTATTATTGCTATTCATTCACTTTATAGCTTTTATCTTTTGCAAAAGAAAAAACGAGCTGCAAGTGATGCTACCATTTGGCTATGGAAACTAGGCTTAATGAATGGAATACTTTTTGCCCTTTTATTTATTGCTTCTTTTTTTACCAGCGTTTCACATTTGCTTTTGGCGCTTTTTTTTAGCTTTTTTGCCTTAAGTATCGTTTTTGCAATGATGTTTAAAATTGTTCCTTTCTTAGTTTGGTTTCATTTAAATAAAGAAGGCTACCTCAATGCTCCTATGATGCACGAAGTCATTCACCCAAAAGCCATTCGTTTTCATTTTTATCTTGTTCTTATAACTCAAGCACTTTTTCTTTTATCTAACCTTTTTCATCCACTTTTTTACCTATCTTCGTTTCTTCTTTTTATCCTTTTTGTAAAGAGTTTTTATCATGTCTACCACGCATGGCATCTTTATTTAGACGTCCTAAAAAATGGCGCTAAGTTCGATTTTAACTTCTCATAAATATTTGTCATATCTCTTTTAAATTTTTCTTTTTTTTGTTATACTTTAAAAAAAGGTGTAAAGGATTGTTCTTTATTTTTCAACAAAATGTAAAAAAAATGTTAAAAATTGTAATAATTTCAGGATATTTTTTGCTTTATTTCGATAATATAGAATTG
>JALVTH010000005.1 GCA_027036015.1 Campylobacteraceae bacterium | reverse complement strand
AAAATAGAAATTATTAATTATAATAAGTAAAAGTAAGTTAAAGGAGAGGATATGTTGACCTTTTTGCAAATTGTAATTGTTCTTTTTATAATTGCTTTAATTGCAATTATTTTAGGCTATCTTTTTGGAAAAATTGCATGTAAACAAAACGAGGGGTATCATTACGAACAAAAAGGGCGAATTTGTGAAGAGGAGTTTTTAGCTAAACTTGGTGAAGAGAAAAAAGAACAGCTTGAAATGCCAAAAGAAGAAAAAACGCAAGAAGAACTCAATCAAGAAGAGCTGTTAAAAAAAGAGGAAAATTTACAAACTTCTCAAGCACTTTTAACAAAAGAAGAGAGAGAAAAAGCAACTCAAATGACAAAGCAAGAAGTAAAAGAGGAAAATGAAAATTTAAATCAAGAAGAAAATAAGGAAGAAAGTCAAGAAAAAGAGCAAGCTTTAAATAAAGTTCAAGAGGCAAATCAAAGTAACGAGAATAAAAGCGATGAAGTAATAAAAAGTAATGCTCAAGAAGAAAAAGCACAAACAACAAAAGAAGATAAAAATCAAGAAAGCAATGAAAACGAACAAACTCCAAATCAAGAGCAAGAGCTAAGTCAAGGTGATGAGCGTAAAAGTAATGAAGTAGTAAAAAGCGATACTCAAGAAAATAAAGAAAAAGAAGTTAATAAAGCAAATCATGAGGAAAGTCAAGAAGAAAAAGTGTCAAATGAAAATAAGCAAGAGCCTTTGAAAGAAGAAAATCAAGAAAGTAAAGAAGAAGCAAAAGAGGAACTTAAAGAAAGAAATGAAACTAAAGAGGAAAAAAATGAGGCCAAAGAAAAAAATATTAAAGAAGTAGCACAAGAAGAGCTTTTAGATAAAGAAAAAACTGGACTTATTGAAGGAAAAGAGCCAGACAACTTAACACTTATTAAAGGAATTGGAACTGTAATTGCCCAAAAATTAAATAGTTTAGGAGTTTATTATTTTGAACAAATTGCGGCTTGGGAAGAAGAAGATATTGCAAAAATTGATCAATACTTAGCATTTAAAGGCAGAATCAAACGCGAAAAATGGGTAGAGCAAGCAAAAGATTTGGCAAAAGGAATAGAGAGTGAATTTGCAAAAAGGGTAAAAGAAGGAAAAGTTGCTTCTTCTAAGGCTTAAGTTTTTCTATTCCCACTTTTTGTGGGCGTAAAGTAATATCAGTAATTGCTGCTTGAGAGTTTAAAATCACTTCTACTAATTTTGCAATTTCATTTGGATTGATAGAAAACTCTGCACCTTGCTTTGGTTTAAATTGTAAATTGTTTTTTTCAAAAAATGGGGTATTAGTTAAGTCTGGATTAATTGTGACAACTTTAATACCATCTTTTCGAACTTCTTCAAAAAGACACTTGCCAAAATGATATAATCCTGCTTTGCTTGCACTATATAAAGCACTATATTTAGAAGCTCTTAACGCTTCAATTGATGTAATGTTAATAATAACACCTTCTGTTTTTTTTAGCTTTGGCAAAAGAAGTTTGCTCAAAATTATTGGTGCAGTTAAATTTATGGCAATAAGTTTTTCAATTTTTTCAATCGAAATAGTTTGCATTGGCTCAAAAACTCCAATGCCAGCAGCATTTATTAAAAAATCAATCTCGCCTTGAATTGATTTTACCTCTTGTTTTAACTTTTTACTATTTTCAAGGCGGCTTTTTAGGGGTATGATTTCATATCCTAAATTGTAAAGGTGTGTTGCAATTGCTTTTCCAATGCCACTACTGCTTCCAGTAATAACTCCTCTCATGAAATTGCCCTTATTTTTTGCATATAAAAGTGATTCATCATCTCTTCAAATTGATTATTGCTTGCATATTCATAACCAAAAACATCTCTCCATAAACTATGCTCTTCCATACACATATAAAAAAAGACTTTGCCATACCAAGGTTTAAAAGAGTTATAACAATGAGAAAACATCTCTTTTTTTGTTTCATAATCGTAAGTTCTTTTGCCATTTACTTCTCGCATTGGAATTTGCGTAACTTTTGTTTTTAGCTCTCTTTTATAAAGCTTTTTTAATACACTTTTAATAAAAGTAAGAGTTCCCATAGAAACCATTGCAACATATTTTGGATCAAATTCATTAATAAGCTGCTTATAAATAGCTTCATAATCACTCAAATATCCTTCATACGCAATGATTGGATGAAAGTGAAATCCAACTAAATTTCCTTTTGCTGCAATTGCTTTTGCTGCACTAATGCGCTCTTGAAGCGAAGCGGTTAAGTGTTCTTCATTGTCAATTACAATTTGCGGATTAAGCGACCAGGTGCAAATGATATTTTTTGGAATATCATGCTCTAAAAGATATTTAATGTTATTTGATTTGCTTTTAAATTCTAAAATAACATTTGGATTTTTTCTTGCAAATTCAAACAAAGCATCCATAATGCCTTCTTTATTTCCCCAAAGCAAACTATCGCTACTTTGTCCAGTTCCTATATGATAGATTTTATCTTTTTCAAGCTCTAAATGAAGCAATTTTTCTTTGAAAGTGCTATCAAATGTAATTGTATTTTCGTTATAAAAACTTTGAATAGAACAATAACTACAATCAAAGCCGCAACTTTCAACTGCATCTAATGTATATAAATTACAACATCTTGTTCCTTCACTCGCAACTGGGCAAAAGCCAAGCCCAAGCTTTTCTTTTTGAGTTGTAGCAAGTTTAATTTTTTGCGGTTTATATTCGCTATTAAAATTTTTATAACTAAAGCACTTCTTTCTTAATTTTTGATCGAGTTTTTGATAGTGCAAAAAGATTTTTTTTGCCAAAGTTTTTTTATCATAATTTTTTTCAAGGAGCTCTTTTGGAAAGTAATCTTGCAAGCTGCCTTCATCCCACATTCGTAAATCTTTATCAATCTTTTTTAAAATCTCTTTTTGAGAGTGGGTAAATGGATATTTTTCAAGCATTAATAACCTTTATAATTTTTTGATAGTTTTGTATCATAATTTCTTTTACAAACGCTTTAGTAATGTGTGAGTGTGAGTGGAGATGATCTGAGACAACTTTTATAATATGAATTTGCTTTAAAGGTAAATATTTTTGGCAAACTTGCAAAAAGTAGGCTCCTTCCATATCATATAAAGTGCTTTTTAAGCTTTTACTTTGAGATACAGCTTTTAAAGATGTATATAATGGTTTAAAAGGAAGAAAAGGAGTATGTTTGGTACAAGTATAACAGCTTCCAATTGCAATTTTTTGATCATTTGTTCCAGCAATACCAATATTAAATGCAGTACTGACTTTATAACTATTGAAAAATTCTTGTAAACTTTTTATTGTATTTTCTTTTCCAACTCCTCCAATTACAATAAAATAATCTTCTGCTATAAAAAGTTTTGAAGAAATTTTTTTGGCTTTTAGCTTTTCAATAAAATATTGAGCTTCGCTTCGGAGTGCAAAATAAAGAAGTTTCAAGTTTATTCAATCACCTTAACTTTTGATACATCAGAAGAGAATTTATAACCGCGGCGTCTTACAGTATGAATTACTTGAAAACCAAGAATGCTTTTTAAGCGTTTTCGAATTTGGTTAATGGCAACTTCAACAGTATTATCGCTTACATATTCTGGCTCTTCCCAAAGTGCATTGATAATTTCATCTTTAGAAAAAACGCGTTCATTCCTTAGGGCTAAATAGACCAAAATATCAAATGTTTTTCCATTTAAAGAGATCGTTTTATTATCATATTTAATTTTTTTAGCTGGAATATCGATGGTTAATTTACCAATTTCTATTTTGGTTCCATAAAGATTGCGCATATTAGCAAGCACTCTTGCAGCAATTAAGTCTGCTTGGTCAGTATGATGATAAATAACATCATCAATCCCAAGTTCAAAAAAGGTCTTTTGAGATTTAGCATCGTCAGTTAAAACAATAACTTTTGTTTCAGCTTTTTTTTGTTTAATTTCATTAACAAAACGCTCCATTGCATATTTCATTTTTTCATCAACAATAATGATAAGTTCATAGTGACGAAAATAGGTAAAATTGGTAGCATCATATAAATCTTCTGCATTATCAACAATGCAAATAAAGTATTTAGAGATCTCTTTTGCTACCTCTTTAGAAAACTCTTCACTAAGACCAATTGTTAATATTCTCATAGCACCGCCATTTAAGGGAAATTTTCGAGCTTCTATCTTATAACTATTTTTTATAGTTAAAGATTAGAAGTTCAAAAAAATTGATAATGCTCAACTTTACTCACATAGTTATATCAAAAAAAGACTTATAAGAAGATAAAATATTAAAAAAATGTTAAAAACTTTAAGGTTAAATTCAACTTTTTTTAAGTTTTTTGTTTTATTACAACTCTTTTTGGAGAGAATTGTTTAATAATCTCTTGAACCATTGGCTCATTGAGCAGATCTTTTGGGTTTTTATCGCTACTTGCAAGGCTATTAGATTCTGGCATTATACAACTGCTTTTTTGAGGTTCTTCTTGGTTTTTTTCGATTTCTTGGGATAATTTTTCTTTTATATCATCATTTTTTTTTTGAGTGGGTAAAATGGTAACGCCAACGCCAAAGATCTCTTCGACAAAAAGTTTTATAATACTCCACGCTTTACGAAGTGATGCTCTTTCTTGTTCATTAGCATGTGATTCCCAGCGCAAAACTTTTCCATCATAATCCACAAATTTAACATTTTCTTCAAAAATTTTGCCAAGTTCATAATTTCTTTCATAAATTTTTTGAATTAGTTTTGCAAAAAGGGCTTGGCCATTTACTTTTTGCTCTTTTTCTTGAAGACTTTCTTGATTGATAGATTTATTTTCTACTTTTGTTTTTAAAGGAGTAGTTTCTTTTGTAGGGGAAGTTGATTGATGGTTGCTAAGTGGCGTTTGAGAGAGCTCTTTTTGTAATTTTGCAATAGCTTCATCAATATCGATAATGTTAGTTGCTTCTACCATTTTAAAAAGTGTTAAACTTAAAACAAAATCTCCATTTGCTCCTAAGTTTAAAAGTTGCTTTCCCTCAACTAAAATTCTAAAGAAGCGATCAATAATGATGGTAGAAAGACTTTTATCTTGGCTCAAGAGCTTTTCTTGTAAGAAATTGAGCATTTCATCTAAAATCATTTCACTTTCATAGTCGCTAAAATTTTCAAT
Organism: Campylobacteraceae bacterium; assembly: GCA_027036015.1. Lineage (GTDB taxonomy): Bacteria > Campylobacterota > Campylobacteria > Campylobacterales > Sulfurovaceae > JAADEQ01. The sequence continues at coordinate 8,448 of JALVTH010000005.1, read as the reverse complement.
AAAATCCAAAATGGCATTTGTATCTTTTTTCATAATCATATCAAGCAACTCTTCTAATTTTGCAGGATCAACAATACCAAGCATTTGAGTAACGCTTCTAACATCTACTTTGTTGTTGCCATAAACAATTGCTTGATCAAGCAAGGTTAAAGAGTCTCTTAAAGAGCCACCACCACTTCTTGCAATAATTTGCAATGCTGCTTCTTCAAATTCGATACCTTCTTTATTTAAAATAAAAGCAAGATGATTTACTACCGTTTTTAGAGGAATTTTTTTAAAGCGAAAATGTTGAACCCTACTTAAAATCGTGGCTGGTAATTTAAGAGGATCGGTCGTTGCCAAAATAAATTTAACGTATGGTGGAGGTTCTTCAAGTGTTTTTAAAAGAGCGTTAAAAGCTTGCATTGTTAACATATGCACTTCATCAATGATAAAAATTTTAAACTTTCCAAGCGATGGTTTATATTTTGTATGTTCAATAAGCTCTTTAATATCATCAATTCCGCGGTTACTTGCAGCGTCCATCTCAATTATGTCAATGTGGCGTCCTTCGTTTGCCATTTGGCAATGTTCGCACTCTTCGCAAGGATTACTCGTTGGTCCCTTTTGACAAAGCAAAGCTTTTGCAAAAATTCTTGCAGTAGAAGTTTTACCACTTCCTCTTATACCAGAAAAAAGATAAGCATGAGTGAGTTGATTGCTATCAAGTGCTAATGCAAGCGTTTTTGCAATAGCTTCTTGCCCTACAAGACTGGCAAAATTTTTTGGTCTATATTTTCGTGCTAATGCCAAGAAGAACTCCAAGAAAAGTTTTTACTATTGTAATATATTTGAGCTTTTATTTAGTTGGGAAGAAAAAAGAAGCAAAAGGAGCAAAGCTCCCTTTTAATTAATATACGCCGTAGCGGCCATTATCAAGTTTGACTAATACTCTCATATTTCCATCAATATCATTAAATACAAAAAAGTTTTCACCACTTTCTTCTAACATCTCTTTTGCTTCTTCAAAATCAAGCGGTTTATAAATTTTTAGTTCAAGTGGAATGATTTCATTTTCATCTTCTACTTCTTTTACTTCTACTGCACCATTGTTTAAATTTTTAATGCCACCATTGTTATTATCTTTAATCTTATCGGCATAACGTCTTAAATTTTTCTTGACTCTATCAAGTGCTAAATCAATTGCTGCGTAAAGATCTTTTTCTTTTTGCGTAATAACAACAGTGTGATTATCTTTTACATTAACAACAAATTCAACAATAAACTCTCCTTTTTTATTTTGAGAAAGCACAATATTAGCTGAGATTATATCAAGATTATATTTTTTGATTGCGTCAAATGCCGACTCTGCATAATTTTTAATTGGTTCGGTTAATTCTACGTTTTTTCCAACAATACTTGTATTCATAGCATATCCTTTATTTTGGTTTATTTCAAAATTATAACCAATTTTTTTAAGAAAGTAAATAGAGTGCTTCAAAAATAATTTTCATTATGCTAATAAAATGGGATTAAATTGAAAGCCCTATCCATTTTAAGAAGAGTAAAAAAAGCGTAAAAATAACTATATTTCGGCTAAATTTAAAGACTTTTTCTTTATAAATTAAGCTATAAAAATTTTTCATACCAAAATTTTTAACACTCATGATAAAGGAGCTTATTCCTGCCAAAGAGCCACTAAGAGCCAATCCCATCGCCCCAAGTGGCTTTATCAAAATAAAAGCGCTTATTGCGTATACAATTAATGAAATTGTAGCAATTTTTGCCGCTTTACTTTGTAAATGGTTTGCATAGAGCCACAAATTAAAAAGTTTTGCCAAACCATAAGGAAGGAGTCCAATCATATACATTTGCAAAACCCAAGCAACTTCTATTGTCTCATGCCTTGTGAAAGCACCCCTTTCAAACAAAAGCCAAATAATCTCTTTAGAAAATACAATTCCTCCAATTGTTGCTGCGCTTAAAAGATAAAGTAAAATCCAAAAGCCTTTTCGAAATTCAAGCAAAGCTTCTTTGATTTGATTATTTTTAATCCGTTTTGAAACTGATGGGAAAATTGCAGTGGATAATGCAATAGCAAAAAGAGCAAGTGGCAATTGAAAGATTCTATTTGCATAATATAAATAGCTAATTGAACCACTTACCAAAAAAGAAGCAAGCCAAGTATCTAAAAAAGACATTATTTGAGCCGTTGAATTACCCCAAATGGCAGGGAAAAACCCTTTAAAAAAGCGTTTTACATCTTGATTGACAATCTCTTTTTTACGATTAAAATTACTAAAGCCTCTAAGAAGCAATCGTAACATTTTAAAACGTTTTGCCATAATAAGATGAATTGCAACTTGCAAAACTCCTCCAGCAATGACTCCCCAACTAAGTGCCATTAAGATAGTTTCTTTTGAATAATCCTTGCTAAGAAGCATTGCAACAATTAAAGCAATATTTAAAAAAACTGTAGCAAATGCAGTCGTTGCAAAGTGCTCTTTATATTGCAATAGTGCTCCTAAAAAGGTAACCAAAAAAATTAATGGCAGATACCAAAATTGAATAGCAACATATTTTGCACTTAAAAGCAAAGCTGTGCCATGAAAGCCTGGAGCAATTAGTTTTGTAATATAAAGTGATGAAAAATCAACTAAAATTGAAAGTAGTATTATAAAGCCAAGTAAAATGCTTAAAACTTTTGCGCTAAAAATGCTTTTGTAGCGAGCTTTAATGAAAGAAGGCATAAAACTTTGCGCAAATGCACCTTCGCCAAAGATGCGGCGAAAAAGATTGGGTAGTTTAAAAGCAACAGCAAAGATGTCGCTATAAAGATTGGCTCCTAAAATTGAAGCCATTGTTAAATCACGAATAAAACCAAAAATTCTTGATAAAAATATCCCCGCACTATTTGAAAAGATTGATTGAATCTTCATTGTTATAACTTTTTGCTACAATTATAGCAAAAAATTTGCAAAGGTATTTGAATGATTGTAGGTATTGAAGGTGAGGTGGTTTATAAAGAGCCAACTATTTTGCATATCAAAGTTGGTGGATTAACGTATGAGGTGCAAGTATCACTCAATTGTTCGGCTCAAATAGATAAAAAGCAAGTTTCTTTATATATCAAACAAATTTTGCGAGAAGATGCCAATTTGCTTTTTGGCTTTTTAGATAGGGAAGAAAAAGCACTTTTTGAAGCACTTTTAAAAATCAATGGTGTGGGACCAAAAGTTGCATTAGCAATTTGTTCTACCTTTAAACCTGAAACTTTTGCAAAAATTGTAGAGAGCAAAGATGTGGCAATGTTAAAAAGAGTGCCAGGAATTGGGCCAAAAGCTGCAAATAGAATTTTAGTTGAGCTTGGAGATATTAGCTTTTTACAAAATCAATCAAGCAATGTTGCAATTGATAATGAAGCCTATCAAAAAGCAATAATGGCATTAGAATCGCTTGGCTTTAAAAAAGATGCTATTATGAAGGCGCTTAAAAATGAAACTGGAAGTGTTGAAGAGCTCATTAAAATTGCACTAAAAAAATTACAAAGACTCTAAATGTATGATAATATCGTCATTGGAGGGGGTGCAAGTGGCTTAAGTTTTGTTACTTTTATTAATAAAAAGCAAAAAACACTCATTTTAGAACAAAATGAAAAATTGGGTAAAAAGCTTTTAATTAGTGGAGGAGGGCGATGCAACTTTACAAACAAAAAAATAACACCTAAAGATTATTATGCAGATGCTGCCTTTTTAACTTCTTTATTTAGAAAGTATGATAATAAATGGTTGCTTGATTTTTTGTTACAGCACAATTTAGAATATAGTTTGAAAAATGGTGTGCAATATTTTTGTAAAAAAAGTTCAAAAGAGATTTTAGCAATTTGGTTAAAAGAGGCTAAAAAGGTTGAATTTAAGCTTAATTGCAAAGTGTTGGATGTCCAAAAAAGCAATGATTTTTTTATGGTTATTTCAAGTTGCGGTACCTTTAGAAGTAAACGTCTAATTGTAGCAAGCGGCGGAATAAGTTATCCGCAAATTGGAGTAAGTGATATTGCCAAAACTATTGCAGAAAAATTTTATATTCAATTTTAGATTTTAAGCCAGCTCTTGTTGGATTAACTTTACAAAAAGAACATCAATTTTTTAAAAACTTAAGCGGTATTTCCCTATTGGCAAATGTGCAAGTTGCATCACATCAATTTAGCGATTATATTTTATTTGCCCACAAAGGAATCAGTGGACCAGCAATTTTAAATGCTTCGCTTTTTTGGGAGAAAGGGAAAATAGCAATTGATTTTTTACCATTTAGTTCAATCAATTTTAACACATCAAAAACACCTATTAATGCTTTGCCTTTACCAAGACGTTTTATAAAAGCATTTTTGGAATATATTGGCTTAGAAAATAAAGCACTTCGCAGTATGAATGCAACAGAAAAAGAAAAACTTTTGCTTTTAAAAAATTTTGAATTTGCTCCAGCTGGTACATTTGGTTTTAAAAAAGCAGAGGTGTGTAAAGGAGGTGTAACTTGTTCTGAAATTACACAAAATTTTGAAGCAAAAAATCAAAAAGGACTCTTTTTTATAGGAGAAGCTCTTGAAGTTACCGGGCGGCTTGGAGGCTTTAATTTGCAGTTTGCTTTTAGCAGTGGTGCCAAATGCGCAGATTTTATAAATAATATTAATTAATGTAAAAGCAAAATTTAGTTACAATTTTTTATAGTTTGCAAAGAGGGGATAGTATGAAAGTAAAATTTTTACAACTTGCATTAGCTGGGGCGGCAGCTTTTTTTATTAGTGGATGTAATGGGCTTGGAAATTTAGGTTCCAATTGGAGTGATAGCCAAAGAGAAGAGTTTTTGCAAATTTTAAATGAGGATAGCTACTCATCTATTTGTAATTTACAAAATGAAATTGCTCAATATAAAAAGAGTAAAGATGATAAAATCTTATCGGATTTATTGGTTAAATATACACAAAATTTAGCCAATGGTTGTATTGATCAAGACTATTTTCAGCAAGCACTCTCTCAAAAAAGAGCAAACAATATTAAAACCTATTACAAATTTTACAATGAATATGTAAGCAGTAGTGAAATTGAAAATAAACTAAAAAAAGGTGCTTCAATTAAAGAGATTTTAGCTCCTTATGTTCCAAAATTTGATCAGTTTAAAAAACTTATTCAAGCTTATAACTCTACAGATGATCCTGCGCTGAAATATAAAATAAAAATCAATATTGAGCGAGTTAAGTTGCTTAATCCTGATGGTTGGAATACCTTTGTTTTAATTAATGTTCCAGAATATAAATTTCGATTTTTTAAAGATAAACAAAAACTGCTTGAGTTTAAAGTTGTTGTTGGGCGCCCAAGTTGGCAAACTCCTATTTTTAGTGCCAAGTTAAAATATATCACCATTAATCCAACTTGGAATGTGCCAGATAATATTGCCAGAAAAGAAGAGATACCAAGAATTATTAAAGACCCAAGCTATTTAAGACGTCATAATATGGTTGTAAAAAGAGATTATGCCCCAGATTCTCCAACAATTGATCCAAGAAAAGTTAATTGGAAAGAGTATCTAAAACCTGAATGGGAGCATAAAGAGTTGCCATATAAGCTTATACAACTCTCTTCCAGCAGAAATGCTTTGGGTCGCGTTAAATTTATGTTTCCAAATCAATTTTCGGTTTATATGCACGATACAAATATGAAAAAGCTTTTTGCTTATGAGCAACGTCCATTTAGTCATGGATGTATTCGTTTAGAAAAACCATTGACCTTTTTAGGCTATTTGGCAACTTACTATACAAAGCAAAAATTTGATGAGGTTGGTTCAATTTTAAAAACAAAAGAGACAAAATATATTGGACTCAAAGAGTATATCCCAGTGCATATTGTCTATTTAACAGCATTTGTAGAAGATGATGGTATGGTGCATTTTTTTAATGATGTTTATGGATTTGATAAAATTACACGCTTAAAAGTTCCAACAAAAATGGTTCAAAAGAAAGTAAATAATGGCAATTAAAGTAGTTGAATATAAAAATGAAAAGTTTGAAATTGCTTATGATATTATCAATTTAAATGCAAAAGAGATAATTGTTTTTTTGCATGGCTGGGGTAGTAATAAAGAGATTATGAAAAGTGCTTTTAGTACACTTTTACCCCATTTAAAACACATATATATTGATATGCCAGGATTTGGAAAAAGTCTAAATGAAAATGTTATTTTAACTACACAAGATTATGCTCAAATTATGAAGCTTTTTTTTAAAGAGCTTGGAGTAAGTCCAAAAATTGTAGTTGGACACTCCTTTGGAGGGAAAGTTGCAACACTTTTAGATCCTCCTTGCCTTGTTTTACTCTCAAGTGCTGGAATAAAAGTGCCAAAACCTTTGAAAGTTAGGCTTAAAATTGCACTTTTTAAACTACTTAAACCCTTTGGAGGCAAATATTTTAGAAAATTTTTTGTCTCTCGTGATGCAAAAGAGATGAATGAAGTAATGTATGAAACTTTTAAAAATGTCGTAGATGAAGATTTTAGCGAAGTTTTTCAAAAATTCCCAAATAAAGCACTCCTTTTTTGGGGACGCAATGATAGTGCTACACCGCTTTGGAGTGCCAAGAAGATACAAAGTTTAATAAAAAAGAGTAAACTTTTTGAATATGATGGAGACCACTACTTTTTTCTTCAACATAGTGCTGATATTGCTAAAAAAATTATAAGTGAGTGTAAATGATGCAAATTGTTGATATGATAAGTTATTTCCTTTTTATTGGAGCAATTGCTTACTATTTTACAACAACGCTGCAATGGTTTAGTTATCGATTAAATAGAGCCATTTTTCATCATACAAAGCTTATGTGGAACTTTTTTTATTTCTTTTTGCCAGTTGGAGCATTTGAGGCTTTTGTATATGCAAAAATTCCTTTTGCAAGTGCTGCAGTTGCACTTATTTATATTATTGCTCTTTTTTTATGGTATAAAAAACTTGATAAGCCTTTAGTATTTACAAATAGAGTAAAGCGTTTTTTAGCAATTTTAACTTTAGTTGTGCTTTTTAGTTTTTTTGTTTTTCAAAAGCCTTTGGTTTTTATTCCTTTAATGCTTGCTTGGGGTATCTCGCTTCTTATTGAAAAGATGCTTTTTGCTCTTTATAAAAAAGAAGCGCAAAAAAAGCTTGAGAAAAAGAAAGATTTGATTATAATTGGAGTTACTGCAAGCTATGGAAAAACAAGCACCAAAAATTTTATTGCTCAAATTTTAAGTCAAAAATATAAAGTTTATGCAACACCAAGATCAGTCAATACTATTGCTGGAGTTGTGAAAGATATTAATGAGGATTTGCCAGAGGATACCCAAGTTTATGTAGTTGAAATGGGTGCAAGGCAAAAAGGCGATATTGCCCAAATTGCTCATCTTGTTAATGAGCACTATGCAGTTGTTGGGGTAATTGGTCCAGCACATATTGAATATTTTAAAAGCCTAAATAATATTCGAGATACAAAATTAGAGATTTTACAATCAAAGCGTCTTAAAAAAGCTTGGATTCACAAAAGTGCTAATATTAAAAATAGTAATCCAAAAGTTGTAGTCTTTGGCGATGAAATTAAAGATATTCATTCAACACTTGATGGAGTTGAATTTAGCTTAAATAATAAAAGATATAAAGCCAATATTTTAGGAAGTTTCAATGCAATAAATCTTACTGCTGCAATTTTAGTAGCGCGTGAGCTTGGCTTGAGTGAAGAGGAAATTGAGAAAGCTTTAAATTCTCTTAAGGCAACTCCTCACCGTTTGCAAAAAATTGAAGCAAATGGAAAAATAATCATTGATGATAGCTTTAATGGCAATTTAGAAGGCATGCTTGAAGCATTTAAGATTGCATCAAGTTATAATGGACGTAAGGTACTCATTACTCCAGGACTTGTAGAAGTTGAAAAGGAGCAAAATGAAAAAATTGCACAAAAAGCTAATGAAATTTTTGATTTGGTTGTAGTTACTGGAGAGCTTAATTTTGATATTTTTAAAAAATATGTTGATGAGGATAAGCTTATTCATTTAAAAGAAAAAAGCAATTTTGAATCTTTCTTGGCACAAAATACCAAAAAAGGTGATTTGATTTTGTTTGCAAATGATGCGCCAAGTTTTATTTAAGGAGAAAGAATGGAGCTTGATAAGTTAAATGAAATTATTGCCAATGAAAAAGGGGTAATGCTTTATTTTTGGGGTGAGAACTGTGCTGTTTGTGATGCTTTAAAACCAAAAGTTACAGAACTTTTTGCAACAAAATTTCCAAAAATTAAACAATTTATTATCAATGCTCAAGAAAATCCTCAAATTGCAGCTGCTTTTAGTGTTTTTTCCATTCCAACTACAATTGTATTTTTGGAAGGAAAAGAGTTTATTAGAGAAGGAAGAGCTTTAAGTATCTATGAACTTGAGCAAAAAGTAGCACGATTTTAT
>JALVTH010000004.1 GCA_027036015.1 Campylobacteraceae bacterium | reverse complement strand
AGTTAAAAGTTAATAGTGAATAGTTAAAAGTGATTGGTTGAGTGCTTATTGTGAGAATGTATATTTTAAAAAAATCCTAAACTTTTAATTTTTAACTTTTCATTTTTAACTTAATTAAAAAAATCCTAAACTTTTCACTTTTAACTTTTAACTTTTAACTTCAAAGACTGCCTGACTTTAACGGATTGAATCTTTTTCTTTTTTAAGAAAAAAATCAAAAAAGCTTAAAAAATGAAGTAATAAAAAGAATTTCAAAACTAATTTTTAACTTAATAAATGTATACTTTAAAAGTAGGCAAGACAGTTGGAAATAATCCGCTGTGCCAACGGAGGTTGCGTTAGCAACTTGTATGAGGGGGTGGCGGTCCTTCCTTGCCTACACCCTTTAACTTTTTGCTTTTTTTTAACTCAACTTAACTCTACTTCTTACTTACTCAAGTAAAAAACTAAAAATAATTACTGATTTATTTTCATTTTAAGAGGAATTTTGTAGTAATGTTCAATAGCTTTTTTACCAAGCGAAGCCAAGAAGCCTTCAAAATAAAAATTTTTTGCTTTTGCGACAGCAAATTTATTGCCAAGTGCAATTACAAGTCCATAAACTTTAATACGAGCTTTTTGCATAGGTTTATTAAAAAGTAAATTAATAACATTTTTTGCCGCATAAACACCGCTTTGCTCTGCAATTTGAGCAGTTGGCGGTAAAATATTTCCTTTTTCATCTTTTATCAGTGCACAATCTCCAACAGCAAAAATATTTGGAGCAACTTGCAAATATTCATCTACCAGCAAAAAGCCATTTTCTTTTGAAAAAGACAAATTTTTTATAAACTCATTTGCCTCAATTCCTGTTGCTGCAAATGCCAAGTCAAAATTAATTATCTCATTATCAAGCCAAATTCTATTATCTTGCACTCTTTTTACCAAAGTTAATTTAACTTTTATTCCCATATTTTGCAAAATATCAAGTACTTTCTTTCTTGATTTATGATCTAATTCAGCCAAAAATATATCTGCTATTAAGATTATGCTAATTTCTTTATCAAGTTTTAAATCATTAATAAAATCTTGCATAGAAGCCGCAATCTCTACCCCACTTGAGCCACCACCTATAATTACAATAGAAGAAAACTCTTTTTTCTTTTTTAAGTGTGCCAATAAAAGTTGTTCAAACTTTTCTTTTATTTTTGTAGCATTTTCTAACTCTTTAACTTCCAAAAAATCCTTAAAAATTGTAATTTGTTTTGTAATACTTCCTACTGCTAAAATTAAATAATCAAATTCTATCGTATTATTTTTACATATAACTCTATTTTCTTTTATACTTATTGCTTCATCTTGAACAAAAAAAGCTTCCTTATTAATTGCATTTACTAAATGAGGTAATGAAAGAGTTATATCTTTTAGTGAGATATTTGAAGTTATAAAATTATAACTTTCTGTTTGCATATAATGATAAGCGTTTTTATCAATTAAAGTTACTTTAGCATCTAATTTTGCTTTGGCTAAAACTTCAAGTGCCTTAATTCCACCATATCCCCCACCCACTATACAAATACTTTTCATATACTCCACCCCTTATAAAATAAAAGCAATTATATCAAATTAAAAAAGTAAAGCAAAAGCCAAAAGGCTTTAGAAGTTTTCTGATATCATAAAGGCAAGTTCAAGTGCTTGTTTTGCATTGAGTCTTGGGTCACATTGTGTGTGATAGCGGCTTGAGAGGTCATCAACTGTAATTGGACACGAAGCGCTTCCTGTGCATTCAGTTACATCTTCTCCAGTCATTTCCAAATGCACGCCACCTGCAATTGTGCCATATTTTTTGTGGATAGTAAAAAAGCTTTTAACTTCTGATAAAATGTTTTCAAAGTCTCTTGTTTTAAAGCCATCTTGCGTTTTTTCAACATTTCCATGCATTGGATCAATGGTCCATACAACATTTAATTTTGCCTCTTTAACAGCTTCTAAAAGTGGCGGAAAGAGTGCATCGATATTTTTTGCTCCCATTCGAACAATTAAATTAAGTTTGCCTTTTTCATTGTTTGGATTGAGTTTTTGCACCAACTCTACCAACTCATCTGGTTGCATCGAAGGTCCAACTTTACATCCAATTGGATTATGTATACCTCTAAAATATTCAACATGAGCTCCATTTATATCTCTTGTTCTATCACCAATCCAAAGCATATGAGCTGAAGTGTTATACCACTCATTTGTAATGCTATCTAATCTTGTTAAAGCCTCTTCATAAGGTAAAAGCAATGCTTCATGCGATGTATAAACAGTTGTTTGGCGAAGTTGTGGCGTATTTTCAGATGTAAGTCCAGCCGCTTTTAAAAATCGCATTGCTTTATCAATTTGACAACTAATCTCTTCATATTTTTGCCCAATTGGATGATTTTTAATAAAATCTAAATTCCATTGATGCACTTGATTTAAATCTGCAAGCCCTCCACGCGAAAAAGCTCTTAAAAGGTTCATTGTCGCTGCTGCTTGAAAATAAGCTCTTATCATTCTATTTGGATCTGCTTCTCTTGCTTTTGCATCAAAAGCAATATCATTAATAATATCACCACGATAACTTGGAAGCTTTACTCCATCTTTCTCTTCAAAATCGCTACTTCTTGGCTTTGCAAATTGCCCAGCCAATCGCCCAATTTTTACAACACTTTTGCCGCTACTATAAGCAACTACAACAGACATTTGTAAAATAAGTTTAAATAAATTTTTAATCGTATCTGCATTAAATGCAGCAAAACTCTCTGCACAATCTCCACCTTGAATAATAAAAGCCTCACCTCTTGCTACTTTGGCAAATTCTTGCTTTAATCTTCTTGCCTCACCAGCAAAAATTAATGGTGGATAGGTTTTAAGCGCATCTAAAACCTTTTGTAAAGTCTCTTTGTCTTTATATTCTGGTTGTTGCTTTATTGGAAACTCTCTCCAACTGCTTGGACTCCAACTCATTATAAAACCTTTTTGAAAAATTAAAAGAGATTATAGCAAAAAATTTTTAGAGTATAAAATTTTTCCAAGTTCTTTTGGAAATCCCCTACTTTGAGCAATCTTCATTGCGCGTTGCGTAATTTCCTTTGGCACTTTTAAACTTTGTTTATTTGTTAAATGTAAATTAAACTTTTTTGCAATACTTCTTACCATTGCAAGAGCTGAAGAGACTTTAACAATTTCACATCTTGCATAATTTTTTTCAAAACTCACCTCTGCCGCTCTTAAACTTGGATTATTACCCGGAATTTGTTGAGCTCCAAAAAGAGGAACCTTTGTTGGAGTAGCTTCCATGCTAAATCTTGGAATAAAATTTGTAAAAAACTCAATGGCTCTTTGAGCTCTTATTAGCACTTCTTCTTCACTCCAGCCTTTTTCAATTTTATCTAAATATTTTTGAGGCAAAGTAATATGTGCTTCTTTTGTTCCAAAAAGTCCATCATTAAAGAGTGTAATATCTTTACTCATACCATGAAGCTGAAAATATCCCTCATTATATGGAGTAAATTGTGCCATTCCTCTTTTTGTTCCTCTTTTGCCATGAAAAATTATCTCTGGATAATAACTTTTTGCTTTTTCCCACTTGCAAACGAATGCTGCTTTAAATTCAACCATCCTTTGGCGCTTGAATCCTAATTTTTTATCAATAAAACCACTCTCAAACCCAGCCGCATTTATAAGATAATCAAATTTTTCTTCTAACAATGCATCGCCACTTGTATAGCGAAGCAAAAATTTATCTTTTATTTTTCTTACATCGATAACTTTAGTATTGGTTAAAAGTTTTACATTTTCTTTTTGTTTAAGAACCCACTCTACCCCTGCTGAGAAAACAAAAAAGATTAATACCAAATTCATTAACTAAAAAAATAGGATATTGTAAAGCCTCAATATTGACCTCTTTAGCAAATGGTATAAGCCAATCTTGCATACTTTGAGGCTTTTTTGGAGTAGGAAGTTTTTTTAGGGCAAGAATATCTTCTTTCTCAAAAACTTGAAAATAGTTTTTTGGTTCACCTAATACTTTATTTGAACTATCTTTTGCAACTAAATTTTCATAAAGCTCTTGCAAAGTCTCAAGTCGATTTAATAAAAATTGTGGACTTTTTTCACAACTTTTTGGAAAAGCAAAAATTGTTGGACGATAATCAATAACAAAAGGATAAAACTTAGCAAACTCAATTGATTCAACTAAAAGCTGTTTACACTCATCTAAAGAGATATCTGGATAAAGATTCCCACCAGCATGTAAATGACAAAAAGGTGGACCGCTAACAAGTGAATCTTTTTTCTCAAAAAGCGTTATATCTTCTTCAAGCATTAAAGCTGCACTTACCCCTGCAACACCACCGCCAATAATTGCAACTTTTTTCATAACTATCCTTATTTTTTGCTTAAAGATAGCTAAATAGGATTAAATTTATCTTAATTAAAGAAGAAAAAGCAAGAAAGCGGCAAAATGCCGCAAAGATTATTCTTTTACTTCAAACTGAGCTCTTCCCATTTCGTATAAATCGTTACCGTAAGTATCGTTAATAACGGTTACTGGAAAATCTTCTACTTCAATTTTTCTAATTGCTTCTGGCCCAAGCTCTGGATAAGCAATAACTTCAGCAGATTTAATTTTTTTACCGAGTAATGCTCCAGCACCTCCAGTTGCTCCAAAATAGATGGCTCCATATTTTACACATGCATCTTTTACTGCTTGATTTCTTTTACCCTTCCCAATCATACCGCGTGAACCATGCTTAATAAGTGTTGGTGAATAACTATCCATTCTATAACTTGTTGTTGGTCCAGCACTTCCTATTGGTTCACCCGGTTTTGGAGGAGTAGGACCAACAAAATAAATTACGCTTCCTTCAAGCTCAAAAGGCAGATCCTCTCCTTTTTCAATCAATTCAACTAAACGCTTATGCGCCGCATCACGTGCAGTATATAGTGTTCCGCTTAAATAAACTACATCTCCAGCTTTAAGCTTTCTTACATCTTCTTCGCTAAGTGGTGTTGTTAAATGATATGTTGCCATTTTCTACCCTTTAAATTGTAATATGATTGTGTCTTGAACTATGACATTGAACATTCACTGATACCGGTAAAGAAGCAATGTGACATGGATTAGCTTCAATATGAACTGCTAAAGCTGTTTTAGTTCCACCCATTCCCATTGCTCCAATTCCAAGTTTGTTTACTTCTTCTAGAATCTCTTGCTCAAGAGCATCAAGCTCTGGATCTGGATTTCTTGTGCCTACATCTCTAAAAAGAGCATGCTTTGAACTGATTGCTGCTTTTTCAAATGTTCCACCAATTCCAACGCCAACGGTAATTGGAGGGCAAGGATTTCCACCAGCATCGCTAATTACCTCTTTTACAAATTCAATAATACCTTGTTTACCAGCTGCTGGAGGAAGCACTTTTGCACGACTTACATTCTCGCTTCCCCCACCTTTTGCAGCATATTCAATCTCTATCTTATCGCCCTCAACAATATCAAAATGAATGATTGCAGGTAAGTTATAACCCACTGTATCTTTTAAGTTAGCTCTTGTAAAACAATTACAAGTAGAAGCTCTCAAATACCCTTCTTTATAACCAAGCTCCGTTCCTTCATTAATTGCATCTTTAATGTTTCCACCAACTACTCTTACATCTTGTCCAAGCTTTACAAAGAAAACCGCAAGTCCGGTATCTTGACAAAGTGGACGCTTTTCTTCTCTTGCAATTTTTGCATTTTCTAAAAGTTGCTTAATAACCTCTCTTGCAACATCTGATTTTTCTTCTTCATAGGCTTTCTCAAGCGCTTTAATAGTATCTTCTGGCAAATTAGTAGCTGTTGTTAAGATTAAATTCTTAACGGCTGTTACAATGTCTTGATATTGTACTTCTCTCATTTTTATCCCTTTTTATGAATTTAAATTATCAAAGAATTTTTGCTCTTTTAAAACATCAATCATTCTTTTCACAGATTTTACGCTCTTATCAAAAAGCATCTTCTCTTCATCGTCAAGATGCATCTCAAAAAGCTTCTCAACCCCATTTGCTCCAAGTGCAACAGGCACACCTGAAACTACATCTTTATATCCATAATGCCCATCTAAATAAACAGCACATGGATAGATTTGTTTTGTATCTTTTAAAATTGCTTCAACCATAATTGCCGTTGCTTTTGCTGGAGCATAATAGGCTGATCCTGTTTTTAAATACCCAACAATTTCAGCTCCACCATGTCTGGTGCGCTCAACAATTTCATCAATCTCTTCTTTACTTAAAATATCTCCAAGCGGAACTCCAGCAACAGTTGAATATTTTGCAAGTGGCACCATAGAATCACCATGTCCACCCATAACACTTGCTCTAATTTGCCCAGCTCCATATCCAATTTTTTCATAAATAAAATGCGCCATTCTTGCGCTATCTAAAATTCCAGCCATTCCAACAACGCGCTCTTTTGGAAAACCAGAAACTTTAAGCGCAACATAAGTCATCACATCAAGCGGGTTTGAAACCATAACAATAATTGAATCTGGCGCATATTTTTTTACATCTAAAACAACTTCTTTGGTAATCTCAGCATTTATCATTAATAAATCTTCTCTGCTCATACCAGGTTTTCTTGGGCTTCCAGCCGTAATTACAACAATATCACTATCTTTTAAATCGCTTGCTTCTTCAGCAACTTTTACAATTGTATGGCTTCTTGCTGCATTTGCCGCTTGACTCATATCAAGCGCTTTTCCTTTTGAGATATCTGGGTTTCTATCTCTTAACCAAATTTCATGACAATTTCCATTCATTGCTAAAATAAAAGCAACGGTTGCTCCAACATTACCTGCTCCAATTATGCTAACTTTCTTTCCTCGCTTTTTCTCCATTAAATCTCCTTGTAAGCTGCACTCTTAGGCCTTCAAAACACAACTAAAAGCTATGAAAGCTTTTAATTGTATTTTGTGTTTTTTTGAGCCTAAGAGTGCAATGATGTAGAAATAAAAAACACCGCCTAAAGCGGTGCAAGAAATAATACTAAAGTTTAGTTACTAAATAGAATCAATTATTTCATTAAAGGTTTTAGATGGTCTCATCGCAGCTTCTGCTTTTGCATCGTCCATCTTATAATAACCACCAATATCAGCTGGCTTACCTTCTACACTTAAGAGTTCTTGCAAAATTTTTTCTTCGTTTTCTTCTAACTTTTTAGCAACTTCAGCAAATTTTGGATTTGTTTTTCCAAGCTCTTTTGCCCAATACATTGCCAAATAAAAATGACTTGCTTTGTTATCTGGTTCACCAGCTTTTCTGCTTGGAGCTTTATTATTTTCTAAATATGCTTCGTTTGCTTTATCTAAAGCATCAAGCACTTCTTTTACTTTTTCATTACCTGTTTTGTTATAAATCATTCTAAGACTCTCAGCTAAAGCTAAAAATTCACCTAAGCTATCCCATCTTAAATGAGACTCTTTTAAGAATTGTTGCACATGTTTAGGCGCACTTCCTCCTGCACCAGTTTCAAACAATCCTCCACCAGCAAGGAGAGGAACAATTGACATCATCTTAGCACTTGTTCCAAGCTCTAAAATCGGAAATAGGTCAGTTAAATAATCTCTTAAAACGTTTCCAGTAACGCTAATTGTATTAAGTCCTGCTCTACTTCTTTTTAGAGTATATCTCATTGCAAGTTTTGGCGCCATAATATGATATTCAATTGGCTCTTTTTCAAGATATTGAGGTAGGTATTCTACTACTTTTTTAATCATATTAGCATCGTGAGCTCTGTTGCTATCAAGCCAGAATACAATTGGATCACCAGTTAATTTACCTCGCTCATGTGCTAAGCGAATCCAATCTTTAATTGCATCATCTTTTGCCCTATAAGCTCTCCAAATATCACCTTTTTCAACTTTAAAGCTCATTAAAACATTGCCATCGCTATCTTTAACTTCTACCACTCCATCTTCTGGCACTCTAAAAGTATATGGGTGGCTTCCATACTCTTCTGCTTTTTTTGCCATTAATCCAACATTACTTACATGTCCCATGGTAGATGGGTCAAATTGTCCTTTTTCTTTACAATCTTCTAAAATTTCATCATACATTAAAGCATAGCTTCTATCTGGAATTACAGCAACACACTCTTGAAGTTCGCCCTCTTTATTCCACATTTTACCACCCTCTCGAATTACTGGTGGCATAGAAGCATCAATAATAATATCATTTGAAAAGTGTAAATTAGTAATCAAGTTATCGCTATCAACCATTGCAATGTTTGGTTTACCCTCTTTGATAATGCGCTCAATATCAGCTTTAATCTCTTCTTTCTTCTCACTTTTTTCAATTTTTTTGAGTAGATCACCAATTCCTAAATCTGGATTTACGCCAAGCTTTTCAAACTCATCAGCATATTTTTCAAAAACTTCTTTAAAAAACTCTTTTACAGCATGCCCAAACATAATCGGGTCACTAACTTTCATCATTGTAGCTTTTAGATGAATTGACCATAGCAAATCTTTTGCTTTTGCATCTTCAATAGTTTGAGCAAGAAAAGTGCTTAATTTTTTTGCACTCATAAAAGAAGCTGAAACTACTTCATCTTTTTCAACATTATCAATTGTTTTAATTACTTTTCCATTGAGTTCAATTGTATAGTTATCATCTTTTGTCGCAATTACAGATTGTTCATTTTCATAAAAATCACCCTCATTCATATAAGCAACGTATGCTTTACAATCAGGTGAAAATGGCTTTAATCTTGGTGGATGTTTTTGAGCAAATTTTTTAACAGCGGCAGCTGCACGTCTATCTGAATTTCCTTGTCTAAGCACAGGATTTACAGCACTACCAAGACATTTTGCATATTTTGCGGCAATCTCTTTTTCTTCTTCGCTCTCTGGATTTTCTGGGTAATTTGGTAAATCAAATCCTTTTTCTTGTAACTCTGCAATACATGCTTTAAGCTGTGGAACGCTAGCTGAGATATTTGGTAATTTAATAATATTTGCTTCTGGCTTGTTTACAAATTCACCAAGTTTTGCAAGTTCATCATCCATATAACCAAATGCAGCAAGTACTCTTCCAGCAAGTGAAATATCGCTTTGTTCAATCTCAACACCTGCTTCTTTTAAAAACTTCTCTACAATTGGATAGAGAGAATATGTTGCTAAAGCTGGCGCCTCATCAATCTTGGTCCATATAATTTTTGGCTTTGACATCTAAAAAGCTCCTTTTATTTATTAGTTTCTTATAAAATAAAGTTTAACAATTTAAGAATAAAGTGTTAATTAACTACGCAAACTTTTATATAAAAGCTTTCATTGTGTTTCATATTAACACACATAACATCTTATTGTAGTCAAAAGGAACTCTTATTAAAATAGTTAGATAAAATCTATCTGTTTCGATAAGTATTTAAAAAAATTAAATAAAAGATTTTTTATAAAAATGTAGCTTCTTTTTATGTGTAGATTTGTAACAGAAGGCAAGCAAAAGCTTGCTTTATGCAGGAATTACAGAAACTCTTTTTTTGTTTCTTGTTTTATTGTCAAACTTAACTACGCCTTCAATTAAAGCATAAATTGTATGATCTTTTCCAATTCCAACACCTGTGCCTGGAATAATTTTTGTTCCTCTTTGGCGAACAATAATATTTCCTGGAATTACTCTTTCACCACCAAATTTTTTAATACCAAGGCGGCGTCCTGCAGAGTCACGGTTATTCTGGGTTGAACCTTGTCCTTTCTTGTGTGCCATTTTTTCTCCTTATGCAATTGAAGTAATTTTTACTCTTGTAAAATCTCTTCTAAAACCTCTTTTTGTTTTAGAATCTTTTCTTCTTCTTTTTTTGAAGATAATAACTTTTTTATCTCTTCCTTCGTTAATAACTTCACCTTTAACAACAGCTCCCTCTACATATGGAGTTCCAACTTTTAACTCTCCATCATTATAAAGGGCAAGCACTTCTTTAAATTCTACTTCTGTTTTTGGCTCTAAGCCCATTTTATCAAAGCAAATAATATCGCCTTCTTTAACTTTAAATTGCTGTCCGCTTGCTTTTATAATTGCATACATTCCTTTACCCTTTTTAGACTTTTGACTTAGTGCGCAATTGTAGCCAAAACTTTATTAATATTCATTTAAAAATTTACACTAATGCAATAAAATCTATCTCAACTTTTACATTTAGTGGCAATGTTTTTACTGCAACAGTGCTTCTTGCAGGTTTATGTTCATTAAAAAATGAACCATAAACTTCATTAACAGCTTGAAAATCATTCATATCACTTAAATAAATTGTTGCTTTAACTACTTTATCTAAACTACTTCCAGCTGCTTTTAAAACTTCGCTTAAATTTTTTAATACCTGTTTTGTTTGCTCTTTCACATCATCGCTTACGATATTTCCATTTGTATCAAGTGCAATTTGACCTGATGTAAAAACCATTCCATTAGCAATAATTGCTTGAGAATATGGACCAATTGCTTGTGGTGCATTTGATGTTGATACAACTTGCATTCTTTATCCTTTTTAAAAAGATGGCAAAAATTATACAATATTTTTAAAAAAAATTGCTAAAAGGAAAAAGTAGTGTTATAATCAAATATTCAAAAATTGGGATTATATAAAAGGATGTCTTATGAAGTTTATAAAGTTTTTTAATGAAATAAAAATGGATGATTTATCTTTAGTTGGTGGAAAAAATGCTTCGCTTGGCAAAATGTATCAAAACTTAACGCCACTTGGCATTAATATACCAAATGGTTTTGCAATTACAGCCAAAGCCTATTTTTATCTTTTAGAAAAAGGGAAAATAAAAGATAAAATCCATGAACTTTTATCAGATATTGATATCATTGATATTGGAGTGTTACAAAACCGCTCAAAACAAATTAGAGAACTTATCTTTGCTACTCCTTTACCAAAAGATTTATTGCAAGAGATTTTGCACGCTTATAAAATATTAAGCAAAGAATACAATAGCGATGCCACAGATGTAGCAATTAGAAGCTCTGCTACAGCTGAAGATTTACCCGATGCTTCATTTGCCGGCCAGCAAGATACCTATTTAAATGTTGTTGGAGAAAGTGAACTTATTAAGTATGTCAAACTCTGTTTTGCTTCGCTTTTTACTACAAGAGCTATTAGTTATCGTCAAAGCAGAGGTTTTAGCCACTTTGATGTTGGGCTTTCAATTTGCGTGCAAAAAATGGTTCGAAGCGATAAAGCAAGTAGTGGAGTTATTTTTACAATTGATACTCAAAGTGGTTTTAGGGATGCCATTTTAATCACTTCTTCTTGGGGACTTGGTGAAAATATTGTTGGTGGAATTGTTAATCCAGATGAGTTTGTTGTTTATAAACCAAAACTGCGTGAAGGAAAAGAAGCAATTATTAAAAGAAAACTTGGAAGTAAATTAAAAAAACTTATCTATGCTCACGGCAATAGCGAAAAGCGAACAATAAATGTCGATACGCCACCAAGTAAAAGAGCAATTTTTTCTATTAGTGATGATGAAGTAAAAGAGTTAGCCCGCCAAGCTCTCATCATAGAAGAGTATTATTCTAAAGAAGCAAAAAAGTACCAGCCAATGGATATTGAATGGGCAAAAGATGGCAATGATAATAAACTCTATATTGTACAAGCAAGACCTGAAACAGTTCAAAGCCATAAAGATATATCTACAATAGAGCGCTATATTTTAGATAAAAAAGCTCCTAAAAAAATACTTACAAAAGGAATTGCCATTGGTTCAAAAATAGGAAGTGGAAAAATAAGAATCATCAACTCTTTAGCTGAACTTAACGCCTTTAAAAAAGGTGATGTATTAGTTACTCAAATAACAGATCCAGATTGGGAACCAGCAATGAAAATTGCAAGTGCAGTCATTACTGATAGAGGTGGAAGAACGTGTCATGCCGCAATTGTTGCAAGAGAGATTGGAGTGCCAGCGATTGTCGGGTGCCACAATGCTACAAAAGTGTTACAAAATGACCAAATTGTCACTGCAGATTGCTCTCAAGGTGACATTGGGTATGTCTATGAAGGGAAAGTGCCTTTTACAAAAGAGATTATCCACATTAAAAAAGAGCCTCTCAAAACCAAAATTTATCTTAATATTGGAAATCCAACAAAAGCATTTGCCTTTTCATTTTTACCGGTTGATGGCGTAGGGTTAGCTCGAATGGAATTTATCATCAATAACTATATTAAAGTGCATCCATTAGCACTCAAAGCCATTTATTATGGAGAAGAGGTTGAAGAGAAAGAAAACATTTTAAATCTTATTGATGCATATGAAGATGCAAAAGATTTTTTTATCAAAAAAATCAGTGAGGGTGTTGGAATGATTGCAGCAGCCTTTTATCCACGCCCTGTTATTGTTAGAACAAGTGATTTTAAATCGAATGAATATAAAAAGCTTATTGGTGCAAAAGGCTTTGAACCAGATGAAGAAAATCCAATGATAGGCTTTAGGGGTGCTAGCCGCTATTATAGCAAGGAGTATAAAGAAGCATATCTTTGGGAACTTGAAGCCTTGCGATATGTTCGCGAAGAAATGGGACTTGATAATGTTAAACTTATGATTCCATTTGTAAGAACTCCCCAAGAAGGCAAAAAGGTTATTGCACTTTTAAACGAAGCTGGTCTTTTTCAAGGGAAAAATAATTTAGAAGTTTATGCAATGTGTGAAATTCCTTCAAACGTGATTTTGGCTGAAAAATTTTTAGAAATTTTTGATGGATACTCTATTGGCTCAAATGATTTAACACAACTCACTCTTGGCATTGATAGAGACAGCGATTTGGTCTCTCATCTTTTTGATGAGCGCAATGAAGCTATGAAGTATCAATTTGCCCAAGTCATTCAAATATGCAAAAAACTTAATAAATATGTTGGAATTTGTGGACAATCTCCTTCAGATTATCCTGATCTTGCTACCTTTTTGGTTGAGCAAGGCATTGATTCTATCTCACTCAATGCTGATTCAGTTATTAAAGTTAGAGAACTTTTATCAAAAAAAGAGCAATCATAAATTTTGTTGTTTTTTTAAAACATATCGGGTCAAAAATGGCCCGATAACTTCATGAATAATTGTTGTTGCAATAATGACATTAATAACAATTGGAGCAAATGCACTTAAACTTGGTTCATCTTTTAGAGAAAATGCAAGTCCAATTGCAATTCCAGCTTGTGGAAAAAGCGCAATTCCTAAATATTTTTGAATAAAAGAACTGCTTTTTGTTAATTTTCCACCAACAAAAGCTCCTACTACTTTCCCTATCACACGAAATACCACATAAGTAATTACCACAAAAGGCATAAGAGTTAATAATCCTAAATTAAGGTGCATTGCAGAAACTGTAAAGAACAAAACAAAAATAATATCTTTTAAATGGTGATCAAACTCTTTTCTTACCAAATAAAACTCTTTTGATAAATTTGCCATCACTACACCCATAATCAATGCACTCAAAAGTGGCTCTAAATTAAAAATTTTACTCAAGCTAAAAACAATAAAAACAACTCCAAGTGTTGAAGTTGTTTTTATAGTGCGATAATTTTGAAAGATTTTATCAATCAAAATAGAAAATATTCCACCAACAATTCCCAAAAGCAAAGAATAAAATAGCTTTGGAAAAATAACAAAAAAATTACTTATCTCAAAAGAGCTTGAAGCCAAAGTAACTTTAAGAATCATCACTACAAAACTAAAAAAAATTAATGCCAAAGCATTATCCATTGCTACAGTTCCTAACAAAAAAGAGCTAAAAGAGTTTTTGATTTTTAATTCATGCATAATGGCTAAAATTGTAGCTGGAGCCGTAGCAGAAGAGAGTGCTCCAAATAAAATAGCAATAATAAAACGATACTCTTTATTAAAATTAAACTCCAAATAATCAAATAAAAAATAAAAAGCGCAACTTATCAACAAAAAAGCAAAAAAACTCTCAAAAAAAGAGATAAACACTATAAGTTTTATATGATTTTTTAATATCTTATAGTGTAAATTAGCTCCAACAAGCACTGAAATAATAGCTAATGATAAATCAATAATTACACTATTTTCTTCTATAAAATCTCTTGGAACAATATTCAGCCCTTGCGGACCAATAATAATTCCTAATAACAAATATCCAACAACATATAAAATTTTAAGTTTGATACTAATAAATTTCACCAAAGCGCCATACAAAAAGATGACGCCAATTATTAAGAGTGGATCCATTAGTTGTGTTCATAAAAAATATAACTTGTTGAATAATCTGAAAACTCAAAATAAACCTTTTTTTCTCCCGGATCCACTTTAAAATTAAAGTTTACATCATCATAACCATACCCATATCGATAAGGTCTTGGCTTGTTATCATCAGTTCCATAAGCAGTTGAGAGTTTATCAATATGGATAAAGCGCTTTACTAATTTGCTTCCTGCATATACATCTAAAACCCCATGTGTCCCTGTCCAATTTTGAATGGAGCGACTAATTTTATTTTGAGATTCTTGTGTACATCCACTTAGTAAAAAAAGAATGCCTAAAAAAAATGCAAGATATTTCATAATTCATCCTTTGCCAACAAAAACTTTTTCATTTCAAATTCACCATCACTATTATAATATAAATAATACAACAAATCACTCCTAACTGGCAAATTTGCCAAATATCGTAATGCTAAATTTGCTTGCAATGCTGCTATTTGCATAACCATTGGTGCGGCAATACCTTTTGTCTCAAGCTTTTTAGCAGCAAAAAGTGCAGAGTATGAACTCTCTTTAAAAAAGCAAACTTGTCCATAAAACTCTTCAACACTTCCATAAATCCATGGAGTTTTCTTTTCTTTTGCATATGCATCTATTGCAGCTCTTGTTTGCAAATTATCTGTTGCATCAATTATAATATCATATTTGTTACTATTTGAAACAATAAAATCTTCAAATTTTTGGGTATAGGCATTAACTTTTACAAAAGGATTTCTTTGTGCTATCTTTTTTGCCGCTACTTCACACTTATATTTACCTTCATCTGCTATATCAAACAAAATTTGGCGATGAATATTGTGTGTTTCAACCTTGTCAAAATCAACAATATCAATCACCCCTACTCCACTCCCACTGAGTGCTAAAGCATTTGAACATCCAAGTCCACCGCTTCCAACAATTAAAACACTCTTGTTTTGAAGCTCTATTTGTCTCTTTTTGCCCCACAGCATTATTTGGCGATTGAAATACTCTTGCATTAAATCTCCCCTCGCCTTCTTAAATGGTTTAAAAATCCCCATGCTCTTTTATGATAGCTTAAAACCTCTTTGCTCACTGGCTCAATAAGCATTGATTCTTTATCTTCAAGCTTCATCTCAATCTTTCCATCAGGATTTACCAGCATCGATTCACCATAAAAGTGCCATTTAATCTCATCTTCATAATAATCACCCACTCTATTAGCTCGCAAAATATAGCAACTATTTGTAAAAGCGCGCGAACAAATCAACTCTTGCCACCTTTGTTTTGAGCCAAAAGTAGAAGCTGTTGGCAAAAGAACAACATCAACTCTTTTTTTCCTTACAATATCCCAAAAAAAATCAAAATGAAGCTCAAAACCAAAAATAACGGTAAATTTAAAGCCCTCAATAGTAAAAATCATCGGTTCAATAAGTTTTGTGATAGGATTATCAAAAAAACTCTCTTCATTCCAATGTGGATAGTTGATTAAGATTTGTTGCATCGCATATGATGTTGATTTTGGAGAAAGTTTTACCACCTTTTTATAAATTTTATCTTTTTTTATCTCAACAAATGGTGCTACTATTGTTAAATTATACTCTTTACTAAACTCTTTTAATTTTTTTAAATGATTTGTGGTTTGATCTTTAACCATTCTTTTTGGAATTGTAATTAACTCTTTAAAAAAGTGATTAATAACATATTCTCCAAGCAAAAGAAGCTTGCACTCTCTCTCATTCGCTTTTTTACAATAAAAGTTTAATCTATCATAATTCATTCCCAGAGTTGGAAGTTGCAACGCTCCAATATTAATCTCTTTCACTCAATTCTCCTAACTCTTCTTGAGTAATGGTTTGAACTTTTAATTTTGCCTCTTCAAGCTCCTTTTGCGCCTCTTTAATAATCTTAAGCCCCTCTTTATATAGCTTAATAGATTCTTCTAAAGTTAAGTTTGGATCCATCAACGCATCAATTTTTTCTTTAATCATTTCAAGTTTTTTTTCAAAGCTATTTACTTTCATCAACTTCCTTTAACATATCTCTTATTAAATCTTCAAACTTTTCAATCTCTACCAAAAAAGCATCATGCCCATAGTCACTATCAATTTCATAATAGCTATACTTTTTATTAAGCCTTTGAAGCATCTTAGCTAAATGCTCCATCTCCTGCGGGAAAAAGAGCATATCTCCTTTAAAGCTAATTAAATTAATTTTTGCTTCAACCCTACTAATAGCATCATAAAGCGACCCATAGCCTCTTGCTAAATTAAAAGTATTAATTGCTTTTACAATATATAAATAACTTAGTGGATCAAAGATTCGTGCAAAATTGCTTGTATTATACTCCATATAGCGCTCTACCTCATAGCGCCCAAAAAGCTCAAAAAGCCCATCAGTTGCAACATAAGCTCTTCCAAACTTTTTCTCCATAGAAGCTGGTGAAAGATACGAAATATGCCCAGCAATTCTCCCAATTGCTAAGCCATCCAACCCATGCTCTTTAAAATCATCTTTATTGTAATTACCATTTTTAAAGCGTGGATCTCTTCTAATTGCTTCAATAGCTACTTTATTAAAAGCAATTGCCCAAGGTCTTGTTGCATAGGTTGCTGCAAGAGCAATAATTGACTTTGCAAAATGAGGATAATCCACCCCAAATTGCAAAGCTTGCATACCACCCATAGAACCACCAATAATAGTGTGCACTTCATGAATTCCTAAAGATGAGAGCAGTTGCTTTTGTGCTTTGACCATATCTTTAATAGTAATTACTGGGAAGTTCAGCCTATAGGGCTCTTGCGATGGATATTGAGGGCTCATTGGTCCAGTACTTCCAAAACAAGAGCCAATAGAGTTTGAACAAATAACAAAATATTTTCTCGTATCTATTGCCTTGCCATCGCCAATAAGCTTATCCCACCAGCCAGGCTTTCTATCGCCTGGATATAATCCTGCTGCATGATGAGAACCACTAAGAGCATGACAAACTAAAACAACATTGCTTTTATCTTTATTAAGCTCTCCATAGGTTTCATATACAATATCATATGGCTCTAAAATTCGCCCGCTTTCTAAATATAAGGGGGAGGTAAAGTGAGCTTTTTTCGTCTCTATCCTCATAGACTCTTTCTTAAAAAAAATTTAGTGCTATTTTATCCTAAAATTACTTAACACCGCTCACTCTATAATATCAGCTTATGATATATTTAAATCAAACTTAGTGCTTGTTCTAAATCATTGATTAAATCTTTTGTATCTTCAAGTCCAATACTTAAGCGAATAAGCCCCTCATCAACTCCAGCTGCCTTAAGCTCTTCTTTGCTTAGTTGCTGATGCGTAGTGCTTGCTGGATGGGTAATGATTGATTTGCTATCACCAATATTGACAACTAAAGAAAAGATTTTTGTTGATTCAGCCACTTTTTGTGCTGCTTCTTTACTTTCAACAATAAAACTCAAAAGCCCACTTGCCATACCTTTATAAAGATATTTTTGCGCATTTTCATAACTTTTACTGCTTTTTAACCCTGGATAGTTCACGCTTTTAACTTTTGGATGAGCCTCAAGAAATTTTGCAATCTCTAAAGCACTTTTGCTAATATGCTCCATTCTTAAAGCCAAAGTCTCAAGCCCTTGCAAATTGAGCCACGAATTAAATGGGCTTGGTGCACCTCCAAAATCTCTAAGCAATGCAAGTCGAACTCTTAAAGTAAATATAGCCCCTTCAAGCTCACTATAAATAAGCCCATGATAACTTAAATCTGGTTCATTAAAATGGCTATATCTTGGATTTTCTTTTATTTTTTGCGCTGCAGTGCTGCTTTCTACAATAATACCTCCAATAGCACTTCCATTCCCATTACAATATTTACTCGTGCTATGCACCACTATATCAGCCCCAAGCTTTAGTGGCTTGCAAAGAATTGGAGTTGCAACAGTATTATCAACACAAAGTAAAATATTATGTTTCTTTGCAATTTCAACAATTTTTTGCACATCGGCAACTTCAATTGCTGGATTTGGAATTGTTTCAAAAAAGATTATTTTTGTTTTCTCATCAATTTGACTCTCTAACTCCTCTAAATTATAAACATCAAAAAATCTTCCTTCAATGCCAAAGCGTTTCAATGTATGTGCTGCCATTGTCAAAGTGCCGCCATAGCTTTGTTTGGCTACTAAAATATTATCCCCGCACCCTGCCACATTTGCAAAAGTATAAAAAATTGCCGCTGTTCCACTTGCAGTTGCTACTGCTCCAACACCCTCTTCTAAAGAGCAAAAACGCTTCTCAAAAATCTCTGTTGTTGGATTATTAATTCTTGTATAAATAGCTCCTTCTTCTTTTAATTCAAACAAATTTGCCGCATGTTGACTATTTCTAAATTCATAAGCAGTCGTTTGATAAATTGGAACACTCATAGCACCCATGTGCTCTTTTGGATTATATCCACTTCGCAAAGCTTTCGTTTTATCTTGCATTTTATATCCTTTTTTTTATAAAATCATAGCAGTTTAAAAATTAAAATGATATAATTGCAAAGCTCACGGGCCCTTAGCTCAGTTGGGAGAGCGCCACGCTGGCAGCGTGGAGGTCGTCGGTTCGAGCCCGATAGGGTCCACCACTTCTAATTTTTAACCTGTTCATATCTTACACAAAATCTGATAATTTTAAAAAAATTAAAAAACTCAGCTTCATATCAACATATCTTGATATGATTATATCATGAAAAATCAAGAAGAAGTTTTAGAAGAATTTTTAAAAACTATAGGTGCATTGTATGATCCAACACGTGTACAATTATTAAAATTTATCCACATGCATAAAGCAGTATGTGTATGTGATTTAGAAAATTCATTTGGAATGCTTCAATCAAGACTCTCAAGACATTTAAAAATTTTAAAAGAGGCAAAGTTTTTACAGGTTAAAAAAGAGAAAAAATGGTCTTATTATTCCATTAAAAATCCATTAGATGATTTTAGAGCCAATCTTTTACAAGAAATTATCTCTTTGTCTCTTTCTTTACCACCTTTAAAGAAAGAATCAAAAAGTTGTCAAATTACTACAAAGGAGAAAAAATGAAAATAGAAATTTTAGGAACCGGATGCGCTAAATGTAAAGCATTAGAAGAAAACGCAAAGCAAGCAGTTGCAAAAAGCGGTAAGTTTGCTTTAATTGAAAAGGTAGAAGATATTACTAAAATTATGGAATACGGCGTAATGAGCACGCCGGGGCTTGTGATTGACGGCAAAGTTGTAAGCACAGGCAAACTTTTAAGCGTAGATGAAATAGCAGCTTTAATATCATGAAGTTTTTTGCAAAAATAAAAAAGTTTGATGATGTAACAACACTGGATGATAGCGATTTAATTTGCTACTGCTGCGAGGTTGATAAGCTAACAATCGTTAAAGCGATAAAAGATGGCGCAAATACCCTTGCACTTATAAAAGATGCAACGGGTGCATGCACAGGCAGTAGATGCAAAGAGCTTAATCCGAACAAGCGCTGCTGCTCGAAAGAGATAAATCAATTAATAAAGTTAGAAAGTGTTTGATTGGTTGATTTGTGCTTAGTGACAGTTTGCAGTGACAGTGGGCAGTAGTGTGCGGTGCCTCACCGCACCAAACTTTAGGCATTAAGCTTTTTGCTTTTTAGCTTTTTAGAAGGATTATAATGTTTGATTGGTGGCAAAGAATAGTAGATAGCCTGGTTTATGGTAAGTTTGGGCTTGATAGCAAAAGCGCGCTTGGAAGCGCTTTGGATTTTTTTCTTTTCGATACGGCAAAGATATTTTTGCTTTTAACGGTAATTATATTTGTTGTAACGGTTATTAGAAGCTATTTCCCAACCGAAAAGGTGCGCGATTACCTAGAAGGTAAGCATCCGCTTGTAGGGCATATTGCTGCAGCGCTTTTTGGGATTATAACGCCATTTTGCTCTTGCTCGGCTATTCCGCTTTTTTTAGGATTTATTCAGGCTAGAATTCCACTTGGAGTTACCTTTAGCTACCTTATTTCTGCGCCGATGAATAACGAAATTGCAATAGCGATGCTCTTTGCGCTATTTGGCTGGAAAATTACGGCGCTTTATATCGGCTTTGGGCTTTTAGTTGCAATAGTTGCAGGTATTGTTATTGGCAAAATGGATTTAGAAGATGAAATTTTAATAAAACCGCCCGCAGCCAAACCGCCAAAACTAGAAGAGGTAAAAATACCATTTAAAGAGCGCGCCAAAGAGGCTTGGGATTACACCAAAGATATACTCAAAAAAGTGTGGCTCTATATTATAGCAGGTGTAGGAATAGGCGCATTTATCCACGGCTATGTGCCAACAGAGACAATTGTAAAATACGCAGGCGGCGATGCTTGGTATGCGGTGCCAATTGCTACAATTTTAGGTGTGCCGATGTATTCAAATGCAGCCGGCGTTATGCCGCTAATTGAAGTTTTAACCCAAAAAGGAATGCTCCTTGGCACTGCTTTAAGCTTTATGATGGCAATTACAGCTTTGAGCCTACCAGAAGCAATGATTTTAAAAAAGATTTTATCGATTAAGCTAATTAGCATATTCTTTGGCGTGGTTGCGCTTGGAATTATGGCGATTGGGTTTATTTTTAATGCAATATTGAGCTAGAAAAAGGAAATGAGACTTCAGTCTCATCAAATATTATGAAACATAAAAATTTACCGCATATATCTATGGCTGGATATTATCAATTTGTAACTTTTAGAACATACGATAGTTTAGATTACTATATTAAAAAAATCAATAATCTAAATATCGATAATGCAAAAAAGCAGTATTTAATTGATAAGAAGCTAGATGAATCGGTAAACGGTGCATATTTTTACGGTGAAGTTTTAAAATTTACCAAAGAATTTATATTATCAAAAAATACAGAGCTATTTGATTTAGTATCGTTTGTGATTATGCCTAACCATATTCATTTGCTTTTTAAAGAAACAATAAAAATAGACAAAGCAATGAAAAATTTAAAAGGCACTTTGTCTTATGAATTAAATAAAATGATAGGCAAAAAAGGAAAGTTTTTTGCAAGTGGATATTACGATAAAGTAATAAGAGATCAAAAACATTTTGAAGTTGTTTACAACTATATTAGGAATAATCCTATAAAAGCTAATCTCAATGATTTTGATAAAAGATATTATGGAATTTATGGTTAAAATTTTTAAAAGCAAAGACTAAAGTCTTTGTTCCAAAAAAAATGGAAGCGAAAATTTAATTTTAGCAAAAATAGGAGAGAGTTATGAAAAAAGTCCTTATTTTATGCACAGGCAATAGCTGCCGATCAATTATTGGCGAAGCGGTTATTAATAAAGAGCTAGGCTCTTTAGGTGTAAAAGCTTTTAGTGCAGGTTCAAAGCCAAGCGGACGGGTTAATCCTAACGCTAAAAAGGTTTTAGAAGCAAACGGGGCTTGGGATGAGAGATATTACTCTAAAACGATTGAAGAGGCAGAAAAAGAGGGTCCGTTTGATTTAGTAGTAACCGTTTGCGACAATGCCAAAGAGGTGTGCCCTATGTTTCCCGGGGCAAAAAAGCAGCTTCATCTTGGCTTTGAAGACCCCGACGGCAAGCCTTATGATGCATTTGAAGAAACTTACAAGCTAATTAAAGAAAAATTAGTAAACCTTGTAAAAAAAGAGCTGCTCTAATGTTGGCTTTTGCACTTTTTTTAATTGTTTTGGTGCTGGTAATTACTCAGCCAAAGGGATTGCAAATTGGCACAACGGCAGTAATTGGCGCAGCGGCTGCTTGGGCTTTGGGGATTGTGAACTTAAATGATATTAAAGAGGTAATCTCTATTGTTTGGGATGCCACTTTGGCATTTATTGGGATTATCATTCTTTCTATGGTGCTTGATGAGATAGGTTTTTTTGAGTGGGCGGCAATTAAGATGACCCGCCTTAGCCGCGGCAGCGGAAATTTGATGTTTGTAAACATTTTATTGCTTGGCGCTTTTGTTGCGGCGCTTTTTGCAAATGATGGCGCTGCACTTATTTTAACCCCGATTTTGCTTGCTAATATGCGCTACTTAAATATGGATAAAAGAGCTATTTTTGCATTTTTGCTTGCAGGCGGTTTTATTGGGGACAGCGCCTCTAACCCTTTGGTTATCTCAAACCTTACAAACATTGTTACGGCAGATTATTTTAAAATTGGATTTTTTGAATATGCCAAAGCGATGTTTTTGCCAAACTTACTCTCTATAATTGCTTCAGTAGCGATACTTTGGCTCTTTTTTAGAAAGTCGATACCCAAACAAATAGATATCGACTCGCTTCCAAAAGCTAGCACTGTTATTAAAAACCAAACAATGTTTAAATTAAGCTGGCTCTTTTTAGGATTACTGCTTATTGGATATTTTATTGGCGATTTGTATCATATTCCGGTATCTGTTTTTGCACTTGGAGGGGCGCTTATCTTTTTGGCAATTGCAGCAAAATATAAAGCTGTAAAGCCTCTTATGACACTAAAAATTGCCCCTTGGCAGGTTGTCTGGTTTAGTATTGGGCTTTATGTGGTGATTTACGGGTTAAAAAATGCAGGGCTTACTGATGAAATTGCTTCAATCTTGCTTTGGCTAAAAGCACAAGGGCATAGCGCTTATGTGATTGGCACAGGTTTTGTGTCTGCAATTTTAAGTGCTATAATGAATAATATGCCAACAATTATGGTTATGGATATTGCCGTTGATAAAATTAATGATAGCTTTTTAGCTTACGCAAACATCTTGGGCGCAAATTTGGGACCAAAAATGACCCCGATAGGCTCGCTAGCAACCCTTCTTTGGCTGCATGTGCTAGAGAAAAAGGGCGTTAAAATAGGCTGGGGTGAATATATGAAAATTGGTTTAGTTGTAACGCCTCCAGTTTTATTTATTGCTCTTTTGGGATTGGTGTAATTTTTATTACACCATCTTCACAAACTATGAAAAAAGAGTTAAAGGCAAATTTGGAAGGCTTAATCCCCCTATCCCCTATGAACTTTTAGTAAATCTTTCAGCGAAGAAAAACAATCTCTATCAAATAAATTTGTAGTTGTTTTTATGTTTAAATCTGGATACATTTGATATGTAAAAAGATAAGGTAAAAACCTGTTTAAACTTCTACATACAAAGCGTAAACTTATATCTTTGAATACCACCTCTTTTCCCATTCTTTTTTACACAATTGCTATTACATTTAGAACACTTTTTTACAAGTTATTTGTAAGTAATTCCTTTTTAATTACCATAATAGCTTGCTTTGCTTATGATTTTAACCTCCCAAAAACAACCCTAAACTCACAATGTATTAAATCTTTAGACTATGACAACAAATAGTTTATATTTCTGAAGTAATAACTTTTATTAAGTAGTTTTTTAAAACTTATACTCTAAAGTGGGAAAAAAGAGGCTTATTGGTAGCGATTTAAAGCCTCTTCAATTTTATGAGAGATATCTAAGCGAGAAAATTTGATTGCTTGGAAAATTGCATTTTTAATTGCTTTTGCATTAGAGCTTCCATGGCTTACGATTGAACATCCTTTAATTCCAAGCAAAGGAGCTCCGCCATATTCTGCATAATCAATTCGCTTTTTTAAATGCTTAAAAACTTTTCGTTTCATTAAAAGCGCACCAATTTTAGCTGAAAGCGATTTTTCTATCTCTTGGCGCATAAAATCAGTTATTGTTTTTGCTACACCTTCACTAGTTTTAAGCACAACATTTCCTGTAAATCCATCAGTAACGATAACGTGAACCTCTCCATTAAATATATCGCGCCCTTCAACATTTCCAACAAAACCTTCAAGCTTTTGCATTAGTTTAAAGGCCTCTTTTGTTAATTCATTCCCTTTGCTATCTTCTTCACCATTACTTAAAAGTCCAATTTTTGGTGAAGTAACACCCATAACTTCTTTTGCATAAACTTTACCCATTATGGCAAATTCAAAAAGATTTTGCGGTGTTGCATCAACAACAATTCCAACATCAAGCAAGAGTGAATGCTCTAAGTTGATATTTGGCATAAGCGTTGCAAGAGGTGGACGCTTTACATTACTTAATCTTCCAATTCGTGAAATTGAAACAGCCATTGTTGCACCACTATGCCCAGCTGAAACTACTGCATCAGCTTCTTTACTTCGTACAAGCTCTACAGCTTGATAAATGGATGAGTCTTTACGTTTAAGTGCAACTGAAGCACTTTCATGCATGCCAATTACATCATTGCAGTGGTGAATTCTTACTCTTTTTAAATGGCCTGATGGAAGATATTGCACAATTTTTTCTTTATCCCCAACTAATATAGTATTAAATTCCTTTTCATGTAATGCTTGAATCAGACCTTCAACAATGGGTTTAGGACCAAAATCTCCACCCATTGCATCAATAGCGATCGTTACTTTTTCTTTCATTCAGCTTTTTCAGATTTAGATTTTTTATTTTTTTTCGTCTTTTTTTACTTTAATATATTCACCAGTAGTTAGATTCATTCTATGAGGCATTCTCCAAGTTCCATCAGCCTCTTTGATTGGTCTTGGAAGTGTTAATTTATAATGCGTTCTTCTTTTTGCCGCTCTTGTTTTTGAATTTCTTCGCTTTGGTACTGCCATTGTTTATCCTTTCAGTTAAATTTAAAATTCCATTTCAAAATCTTCGTCACTCTCTTTGCATTCATCACAATAATTATAATCACCTTCAATCAAAGAGAGCTCACTTTTTAGAAGGTAATCAAAATCGATTTTACCTTCAAAAAATTCTACAATATCAATTTCATCTTTATCGCTATAAGCTCCATCGGTAAGAAGTAAATTAAGAGGATAAGAAATCTCTTTTTCAAACTCCTTACCACAACGATTACAAGTTAGCATTACTTTCGTACTAAAATTAGCTTCTAATTTTACACTATCTTTATTAATTCTTTCTAAATGCCCT
Source organism: Campylobacteraceae bacterium (assembly GCA_027036015.1). Taxonomy (GTDB): domain Bacteria; phylum Campylobacterota; class Campylobacteria; order Campylobacterales; family Sulfurovaceae; genus JAADEQ01. The sequence goes on along the minus strand of JALVTH010000004.1, from coordinate 31,548 downwards.
AAAATATTACTTTCATCTTTTGAATAATCAATGTCTATTTGGGCATTTCTAATTTTATTAAATGCTATTTGCATCGTTATTAAAAAATCTCCCTTTGTGCAAAGAAAAACGCAATCTCTTTTTTGGCGTTTTCTAAAGAATCGCTTCCATGCACTGCGTTTGCGTCAATGCTTTCGGCAAAGTCTGCTCTAATAGTTCCAGGAGCTGCTTCTTTTGGGTTTGTTGCACCCATAAGTTCTCTATTTTTTGTTACTGCATTTTCTCCCTCAAGCACAGAAACAACAACAGGTCCACTTGTCATAAACTCTACTAAATCATTAAAGAAAGGCTTATCACTATGCACTGCATAAAATGCTTTTGCATCTTCTTTGCTTAAATAAACCATTTTAGTTGCAGCAATTCTTAAGCCATTGCTTTCAAATCTATCAAAAATTTTTCCAATTACGCCTTTTTTTACTGCATCTGGCTTAATAATTGATAAAGTTTGTTCAACTGCCATTGTGCTCCTACCTTTACTAAAAAATTTGAAAGGAATAGTAGCATAATCTAACTAAAGTAAGCATTAATTTTATTAAGTTTTTTTAAGAAAAACGAGGAAAGTTAGAAAAAAGAAGCTGCCCCATAAAAGGGGCAAAAGAGAAATTAATCTTCAATAACTGGTTTTCTCTCTGCTCTTGCTTCTGCAGGCACATCTTCTCTGCAAGGTTGACCTTCTTCGCAGTCACCCCAAACAATACAACCTTCAGTTGGACATGCTTCTGCACAAGCTGGAGTATCGTGGTATCCTACACACTCAACACATTTATCTGCATATACGTAATAAATATCTTCTCCAGTTGGGTTATCATCATCATCTACAATAGCTTCTACTGGACATTCATCAATACATGCTCCACAAGAAATGCAAATATCTGTAATAATTACTGCCATAGCTTTTCTCCTTTGCTGAATTTACTTTAACACTATAGCACAAGATTTTAAATTTTTTTTTAAAAAAGCAAAAAAAATGTTAATTTTTTACTCCTAAGTAGGATTTTATCTCATCTACTTTATTAGTTTTTTCCCAAGTAAAATCGCTATCTTCTCTTCCAAAGTGTCCATATGCTGCCGTTTTTCTATAAATTGGACGCAGTAAGTCAAGCTCTTTAATAATACCGGCTGGACGCAAATCAAAAACATCTCTAACGCACGCTTCCAAAAGTTTCGAATCGTAACGATCATCTTCGTGCGTATCAACCATTACCGATACTGGCTCAACCACTCCAATGGCATATGCAAGCTGAACCGTTACTCTCTCACTCACTCCAGCCGCAACTAAATTTTTTGCGATGTAGCGCGCCATATAAGCTCCGCTTCTATCAACCTTAGTTGGATCTTTCCCACTAAAAGCTCCACCTCCATGAGGACAGCTTCCACCATAAGTATCGACAATAATTTTTCTTCCCGTTAGTCCAGCATCTCCTTGCGGTCCACCAATTACAAAGCGCCCTGTAGGATTTATATGATAAACAATATCTTTAGCTCGTAAATGCTCTGGAATTACAGCTTCAATAACCTCTTTGATTATGTCTTTGTGAAGCTGTTTTTGCTCAATTTCTGGAGCATGTTGGGTTGATACAACAACTGTTTTTACCTCAATGGGCTTATTGTTACGATATAATACGCTCACTTGCGCCTTCCCATCTGGACGCAAATAAGGCAAAGTTCCATCTTTTCTCACTTTTGCAAGTTGCATTGTAAGTTTGTGCGCAAGTGAAATTGGAAGCGGCATCAACTCTGGCGTTTCTGTGCAAGCATATCCAAACATTAAGCCCTGATCTCCTGCTCCAATTTCACCACTTTCTTGATCAACTCCTTGATTAATATCTGGACTTTGCTCACCTACACCATTTAACACCCCTGCTGTTCGGTAATCAAATCCAAACGTTGCATCGGTATAACCAATTTCTCGAATCACCTCTCTTGCAATCTCTTGCATTGGTGCATAAGTTGTCGTTTTTAGCTCCCCTGTAATAACGCAAAAACCATTACTAACAAGTGTCTCACAAGCTACTCTTGCTTTTTTGTCTCGCTCAATAATGTAATCTAAAATCGCATCGCTTATTTGATCAGCCATCTTATCTGGATGACCCTCAGTTACCGATTCGCTCGTAAAAATGTATTCTTTCATTTTCTACTCCATTGTTAAATCTTTTGTAATTTTTTGTGCGATTTGTTCTGGCATAATACCAAGATATTGCTCAACATCTGCTGTAGAACCATGAGGAATAAAGATATCTTCATACTCAAAACTTTTTACTTTGATATCTTTAATCTTCATTTTTTCTAACTCTTCTAAAATTGCACTTGCAACTCCACCTTTATATGCACTATCACTTAAAACATACCATTTTTTATATTTTTTGGCAAGCTCTTGTAAAAGCTTTTTATCAAGCGGTTTTACAAAACGCAAATCTACAATGGCTGGCTTAAAATCTAAATATTTAGCACACTCTATTGCTCTTCCAACCCCATTACCATAACCAATTAAAGCAATTTTTTCTCCCTCTTGCAAAATATCACCTTTGCCAAGTTCATACTCTTTTACTTCAAAATCTTCGGCAATAAAAGCTCCTCTTGGATATCGAATAGCAATTGGTGTTGGAAAATCGATGGCAAAATGCAAAAGCTTTTTTAAACTATCCTTATTGAAAGGAGCTGCTAAAGTCATATTTGGAATAGCTCTTAAATAACTTATATCAAAAGCTCCTTGATGCGTCTCTCCATCTTCTCCAACAATTCCTGCTCTATCAAGAGCAAACACTACTCCAAGATTCATTAATGCAATATCATGAATAACTTGATCATACCCTCTTTGCAAAAAGGTAGAATAGATTGCACACACAGGTTTGAAACCTTCTTTTGCCAAAGGCCCCATCGAAGTTACTGCATGCTGTTCAGCAATTGCAACATCCCAAAAGCGCTCTGGATATTTTTCTATTAATGGAGCAAGTCCAGTTCCACTTGGCATTGCCGCGGTAACTCCAACGATTTTTTCATCTTTGCTTGCAAGTTCAAGCAGAGTTTGGCTAAAAATTTGCGTAGCACTCTTTTTACTTGATTTTTTTAAACTTTTTCCCGTTTTAATATCAAATGATCCAACACCATGCCAATGCTCTTTTGGACCCTCTGCAATTTTATAACCTTTTCCCTTAATAGTTTGCGCATGCACAATAACTGGCTTTTTCATCTCTTTTGCCAAAGTTAAAGCATCAATAATTCCTTCTAAATTGTGCCCTCGAATTGGTCCAATATAATCAAGCCCAAACTCTTCAAACAAAATTCCAGGTGTTATAAGTTTGAGTGATTCTTCGGCTCTTTTTGCCATATAAGTTGCACTCTCTGGCAAATGCTCCAATAGTGATTCAATCTTTTTCTTAAATTTTTGATAGAATGATGAAGCCATTCCTTTTGAAAGATAGCGGCTAATTGCACCAATTGGTTTCGAAATAGACATTTCGTTATCATTTAGAATAATAACGACTGGATATTTCCTCTCTCCAAGCTCATTCAAAGCTTCATAAACCATTCCAGCACTCATTGCCCCATCGCCAATTAAAACGACTGGAATTCTATCTTCTCCTTTTAACTTAATTGCTTTGGCTGCACCCACAGCTAAAGAGATAGAAGTTGAACTATGTCCAGCTTTATAATAATCATATGGACTCTCTTTTGGATTGGTATATCCTCCAATTCCACCAAATTTTCTTAAGGTATCAAACTCTTTCCAGCGTCCAGTTAAAAGTTTATGCGCATAGGCTTGGTGGCTTACGTCAAAAATAAATGGATCTTTTGTTACATCAAAAACATAATGCATCCCAATAATAAGCTCAACAGCACCAAGTGTTGAACTTAAATGTCCACCATTTTTACTAACTGTTTCTAAAATCTTTTGACGAATCTTGCTTGCTAACTCTTCTAATTGCTCAATGGTATAATTTTTAATATTTGTCAACTCCATTCACACTCCTATCCCTTTAGCTCCTTTTTAAGCTCTTGTAATACTTTCTCATTTTGTTTTGGTAAACCAATAGTAATTCGTATAGCATTGAGATTATAACTTGAAAGATCTCTTACAATAATTCCTTTTTTCATTAAGTTATTAGCAATTTGACTTGATTGAAGCGGTAGATGAAAAAAGTATGTAATAAAGTTTGTAAAACTTTTTTGAAACGCAATATTATTTTCTTTTGCAAATGCTTCATAACGCTTCATCTCTTTTTTATTAAGTGCTAAAGTCTCTTGTAAAAATGCTTCATCATCCAAAGCTGCAATAGCTGCTGCAAGGCTTAATGTTGTTATATTAAAAGGTGGTCTTACTTTATAAAGATAGTGCATTATCTTTTCATTAGCAATGCCATATCCTACTCTCATTCCACCAAGCCCATATGCTTTAGAAAAGGTTCCAAGATAAATTGTATTTTCAAACTCAAGCAACTCTTTTGGACTAATTTTATACTCTTTATCTTGCACATACTCCATATAAGCACAATCTACAACGACAAGGCTTTCTTTAGGAGCAGCCTCAATAATTTGAAAAACATCTTCTTTTTTTGTTGCATCACCAGTTGGATTATTAGGTGTACATATATAGATAATATCAGGCTTTTCTTGCTTTATCAGTAGAATAAACTCATCAACTTTATGCTCATAACTTGGTGTTTTAATAATTTTTGCACCAAATTGCTTTGCATAAATATCATACATTGCAAATGTTACGGCACTGCGTAAAATTTTGGCATTAGAATTTAGCTTAATATGAGAAATAAATTCAAGAACCTGGTCACTTCCAGCGCCAATGATAATTTCTTTACTCTTTACATCAAAACGCTTTGCAAGCTTTTCTTTTAACTCATACATGCTATCATCTGGATAGATAGAAGCTTTTTTTGCATTTTGCACTATTGCTTCGACTGCTTTTGGTGATGCACCCAAAGGATTTTCATTTGATGCAAGTTTAATAACATTTTCTGGTTTAATACCAAATTCTCTTACAACTAACTCAATTGGTTTTCCAGCTTCATAGGTTTTTATTTTCTCTAAATATTTATTAAACATCATCAGCCTCTTTCACATAAGATCCCAAAAATTTGATGTTATCTTTATATTTATTAAAAATAGTACTTATTGCTTTATCGCTTTTGTGCCCATTAAATTCTAAAAAGAAAATTGAAACGCCTCCAACAATATGCGATTTAATTTTGGTTAAATCGATTTTATGCGCTTTAAAATCAAGTAAAAAGTCAACCAAACTTCCAGGTCTATTAGGTAGTTTTGCTAAAATCGTCGTTTTATCACTCCCGCTTGGTGCATTTTCAAAATCACTTATTATAAAAAAGCGTGTTTTGTTTTTTTCATCATTTTCAATATTTTTAAAAAGAACCGGTATTTTATAAAGTTTAGCTGCAACCTCTGAACAGATTGCTGCTGCTTCTTTATCACCTTTTGCAAGTTGCGCAGCTTTTGCTGTTGATTCTACTGGAATTTGCTCAACCACATCAAACCCAAAATCTTCTAAAAAGTTGCTACATTGTCCAAAAGCGATATCTTTTGAATAGATTCTTTTAATGGCTTTGATATCTTCATTACATGAAGCAAAAACATGATGCACATCCAAAACAACTTCTGCTACTATTTTTAAGTCATATTCACTCAAACACTTGATTGTATCACCAACAAGACCATTTGTGCTATTTTCTATTGGCACAACTCCAAACTTTACTTTACCACTGGCAACTTCTCTAAAAACACCTTTAATAGTAGTAATTGGCAAATATTCACCCAAGGTACCAAACTTAATTTCTGCGGCTTGATGCGAAAAACTTGCCTCAGGTCCTAAATAGGCAATTTTTTCTGGCTTTTCATAATTTCTAGAAACTGAAATAAGCTCTAAAAAAAGAGCTTCAATAGCATCATCACTCAAAAGCCCATGTTCTTCTTTATTAATTTTTTTAAGCCTATCTAAAATCTCTTTTTCTCGCTCTGGTCGATATATTGGCGTATTGCTTTTGTGTTTAAGCTTTCCTACTTCATTCACAATTTGTAAGCGCTTATTATAAAGTCGCAACAACTCATTATCAATTTCATCAAGCTTTTTTCTAAGCTCTAAAAGTTTTTCATTCATATTATTCCTTTAAATAGAGCTCTTCTAATTTAATTAAATCTTCAAAACTCTCTCTTTTTCTCACAAGCCTACACTCTCCATCTTCACATGCTACTTCAGCTGCTCTTGGGCGCGTATTGTAATTGCTTGCCATACTAAAACCATACGCTCCAGCACTTTTAACTACAATTAAATCGCCACTTTGCATAGGAGGCAACTCTACATCTTTTGCCAAAAAGTCACCACTTTCACAAATTGGTCCAACAATGTCAGCTTTACTCAAATTTTTTTCATTCTCTTTACCAAGCACTTCTATTTTATGGTAGGCATTATAAAGTGATGGACGAAGTAAATCATTCATTGCACCATCAACAATAACAAAACGTTTCTCTCCATTATATTTTTCATAAAGCACTTTTGTTAGCAAATATCCTCCATTTGCAACCAAAAAGCGCCCTGGCTCACAAACGATTGTTAAATCAAGTCCTCTAATAGCACTTTTAATTGCATTTGCATACTCTTTTAAATCAATTGGCTTTTCATTATCATAAACAACACCAAGTCCACCCCCTACATCAAAAAAGCGAATATCAACATCAATGGCTCTAAGACTTCTTACTAAATCTGCTACAATCTCAGCTGCTTCTTTAATTGGTGATAAATCGGTTAATTGTGAGCCAATGTGAAAATGAATGCCAACTGGCTCTAAATTTGATGAATTTTTTGCATAAATATACATGCGTTTAGCCAAATCAATCTCAACACCAAATTTATTTTCATTAAGTCCTGTTGAGATATATGGATGCGTTTTTGGATCAACATTTGGATTCACTCTAATAGAAATTCTTGCCTCAATCTTCATCTCTTTTGCAACGGCTTCTACTCTTTTAAGCTCTGCTTCACTCTCAACGTTAATCATTAAAATTTTAAGATTTAAAGCTTCTTTAATCTCTTCATCACTCTTTCCAACGCCTGAAAAAATGATTTTATATGGCTGTATTCCAGCTTTAAGTGCTCTTTTTACCTCTCCAATACTAACACAATCTGCCCCACTTCCTTCTTTTGCAAACGTTTGAATAACACTTAAATTAGAGTTTGCCTTAATGGCATAACAAATGAGTGACTTTTCCCCTTCAAATGCACTTTTTAGGGCTTTATATTGACTTTTCATATAATCTAAATCGTAAACATAAAGTGGCGTTTTAAACTCTTGTGCCAAAGCTTCAAAATCTATCTTACTCATCTTACAAACCTTTGCCCTTTAATGTAGAAAGATTTTACCCAAAATAGATAAATTTTTATAAAAAAATGTTAAAAAGAAGGTCGTTTTAAAAAGAAAAATAAAGAAAAAAGCAAAAGTGCTAAAAGCAATGGTTGTCCTAAACTTGGAGCAATAACACCAGTAATGCCAAGCATATTAAGTGCATAAAAAAGTGTCCAAATAATTAAAGCAACTCCAATAGAACTTAAAATCAAAATAAAAGGCTTAATAAAGCGTTTATGCAAAGGAAAAAGATAGACTAAAAAGACTAAATATATAGGAACAAAAAGAGGCATAATTGTTTTATTAAGCAATAAAGAAAGAATTTTTGAATTATCAATATCTTGCTTTTTTAAAAGAAGCAAAGCTCTTAATCCATCATAAAGGCTCATTCTTTTGCCTTGATACAGCAGCTTTATTACTTTTGGCATATATCCGGACAAAATGGCAATCTTTTTAAGATGCTCTACCCTAAAGCCTTTTGGCATCCCATTTTTATCATAAATAATACTTTTTTTCACAACATCTTTTGCAATCCACTGATTGTGAGAAAAAAAAGCCTTTTTTGCTTGTAAAAGGTAATCTAATTTTATATTTTTGATATGATAAAGTGTAAGATTATCAAACTCTTTTTTAACCACATCAAGCTCTTTTGCATAGACAAAACTTTTATTGTATTTAAAAAAAAGATCTTTTACTTCGTTTTGCGAACTGCCTCTCTCAAGCAAAGCATTTGCATAATTGTTTGCATAAGCAAAATTAGTAAAGTTTAGGGCAATAAAAATAAAATAAATCAAGAAAAAAACGGCTAAAAATGGCTTTAAGAGTGCTTTTTTACTATATCCTAAGGCATAAATTGCAACTAAATTGTTTTTATTTACAAAGGAATAGAGTGTATAAATGGCAGCAAAAATAAGCGCTAAAGGAAAAACAAAATTACTAAAATCCTCAAAACTATAAAAAAAGTAAAGCAGCTTTCTATTAAACCCATCAAGTCGTTTAGCATATTGGACAAATTGTGTTAGAGCCGTTGCGAAGGTAATACCAAATAAAAAAAGAAGGCTATTTTTAAAATAGTGTTTACTTACATACCAAAAAAGTTTCATACTAAATAAGAGCCATCCTTTTTAGAATAGAGCGATTGCAATTTAGATAAAGGTTCATGAAAAAATTTTAATGCAACATTTGCTGCATACTCAATAAATTTATCCAATACTTCTTGCTCTTTATTATTAAAATCACTCAATACATAACTTGGCACCATCTCTTTTTTTGGAGGTTTTCCAATGCCAAGTCGCAATCTATTATACTCTTTTCCTAATAAATTATCAATCGATTTTAAGCCATTATGCCCACCATTTCCGCCACCTCTTTTAAGCTTTAAGGCACCAAAAGGCAAATCGATATCATCATGAATAACTAAAATATTTTCTAAAGGAATTTTATAAAAACTGCTAACAGCTGCAATGCTTTTGCCTGAGAGATTCATAAAAGTAGTTGGCTTTAAAAGGAGTAAATCACTCTTTTTATAAAGTTCACCTAAAAATTTTTTACTGCTTATATTATTAAAAGAGGATTCTTGCAAAATTTTATCAACCACCATAAAGCCAATATTGTGGCGGTTCTTTTGATATGTCGGGCCGGGATTGCCCAATCCGACGATAAGTTTCATTAGCGAGCTTTAATTACACCACATACAGATACGTGCGGTTTATCCATCAATTTGCAGTTAGCTGGAGCTTCCATATCTCTAATTAAAATAGATTCATTTCTATCTAAATGGCTAACATCTAAAACAATTTTTGCTGGAATATCTTCGATTTTTCCTCTCACTCTCACTCTTCTTTTTGTAATTACTAAAACACCTTTATTCTTAATACCTTTTGGTGTTCCTTTAGTTTCAATTGGCACTAAATAATCGCTCACTTCACCTTTTTTTGCAACTCTTAAATCAACATGTAAAATCATTCCAGTTACTGGATGAAGCTGATACTCTTGTACAACAACATTATACTCTTTATCACCAACTTTCACTGGAAAATCAAGGCTCTCTTTGTTTCTTACAGCTCTTACAAACTCTCCATGTTTAAAAGCACAATGAACATTTTCAACGTCTTTTCCATAGATGTTTGCAATTAGATAACCATCTCGGCGAAGCTTTTTAGCATTGCTTTTACCGATACTCTCTCTAATAATTCCTTCTAACATCTTATTATCCTTCAATCAATTTTGAAGCGTGATTTTAGCAAAATTTCCTTAAAAAAAGGATGCCAAATCTATTCTAAACTCTTTAACAGCTTACTAAAAGCATCTTTAAACGCTTGTAATCCTTCACTCATCAACTCATCATACACTTGTTCCATATCAATACCATTTTCTTTTAACAAGGCAAAATATTCATCAATTTTGCTTTGCTCAATTGGTAAAGCGAGTTTAGCTTTATTTGGATTTTCTTCATAAGCCATAATCGTTTCAAGTGGAGCAGTATTGATGCTTTTTTTTGCACAAAGTGAAGTAATATAGTAATCTTTTGGCAAATCTTGCCCCTCTTTTACACCAGTGCTTGCAAAAAGTGGCTTAATTGCTGGATGTGCATGCTCTGATATATAATTATAGATATTTGCTGCATTTAAAATACCAGTTTTACTTGTAATAAGCCCTTTTTCTTTTAAAATAGGATCTAACTTTCTATCAAAGCGGCTAACAAATATACTAATAACCCCTTCTACTCTTCCTTCATCAAACTCGCCAAATCGATTAATCCCCTTTACCATTGCTTCAAGAGTCTTTTTTGCCTGTTCAAGCGAAAATACAAGCGTTGCATTAACACTTATTCCTTGACTCATCAATTCAGTCATCGCCTCATACCCAGCTTTTGTTGCTGGTACTTTAATCATTACATTTGGCTCATTAATAGCTTGAAAAAGTCTTTTCCCCTCTTTAATTGTTTTTTGGGTATCATCACACAAAAAGGGATCAACTTCAATGCTCACATATCCCTCAAGCGCCTTATCATAACAAACTCGAAGCACCTTTGCAGCATCTTTAATATCTTTAATAGCTAAAGCTTCATATTTTTCTTTGGCACTTAAGTCTTTAAGCTTACTTAATTGCTCTTTGTAAGCTTGTGAAGTTGTTATAGCATTTGCAAAAATTGAAGGATTACTTGTTGCTCCATCAATAATATTTTGTGCTACCAACTCTTTTAATATAGTATGAATAAACTCTCTTTCAATAAAATCCACCCACAACGAAAAGCCACTTCTATCATCAACCATCACTATACTCCCATTTTATAAAATCCCATTTTTTGCCATCGTCTCCCCCGCTACTTAGTGCAACTTCCAATTCATCTAAAAATTGGTCTCTACTAATCAAACGCGCTCCCATGCGTTGCAAATGGTGGGTTGGAACTTGGCAATCGATGAAATGATAACCTCTTACAACTAAAACATCACTTAAAGCTTTAAGGGCAATTTTAGAAGCATTTGGTTTTAAAGAGACCATGCTCTCTCCAAAAAAAGCTCTTCCCATTGCAATACCATAAAGACCACCCAAAAAGTTATCCTCTAAATCATACACCTCAACTGAATGAGCAAAACCCATTTCATGAAGTGTAATATAAGCTTCTTGCATAGCAGGAATAAGCCAAGTTCCCTCTTTTTGCTCTCTTATTTTAGCACACATTTTAATAGTATGCTCAAAATCTTTATCAAATGAAACTTTATAGTTTTTTTTCTTTAAAATTTTACGAAAGGATTTATGCACTTTTAACTCGTTTGGATAAAGCACTAAGCGCGGATTTGGCGACCACCACAAAATAGGATCGCCTTCATTAAACCAAGGAAAGATACCATGTCGATAAGCACTTAAGATTCTATTTGGCTCTAAGCCTCCTCCATACGCAAGCAAGCCTTCATCGCTTGCATTGCGCGGATTTGGGAAAGCATAGCTAAATTTCGAAAGTGGCACGATAAAGTAATCTTCATCAAACATTGAGGCCATTGGCTATACCTCAAAGATAAAATCGTTATTTTTAAAATCTACATTTACTTTGCCGCCTTTTTTAAGCTTTCCAAATAAAATCTCATCAGTTAATGGCTCTTTGATTTTTTCATCTAAAATTCTTGCAATCTCTCTTGCTCCAAAGCCATTATTTGCCTCTTTAGCAATCTCTTTAATAGCATTTTTACTCAAAGTAACTTCAATTTTTTTACTCTGTAAAATCTCATTTAACTTCTTAAGTTCAATTGCAACAATTTCCTCAAGCTCTTTTAATCCTAACTCACTAAATTCAACAACTTTGCTTAATCTATTTCGAAATTCTGAGCTAAAAAAGCTCTTTATTGCTCTATCGCTTTTGGCTGTATTATCTTTTTTAAAGCCCATTACATTTGGCTCTTTAGTTCCTAAATTTGAAGTCATAATCAAAATTACATTTTTAAAATCACTCACCACGCCATTATTATCAGTTAATTTTGCTCCATCCATAATTTGAAGCAAGATATTCATAATATCAGGATGTGCTTTTTCTATCTCATCTAATAAAAGCACTGCGTGTGGATGCTTTTTAATTGTTTCAGTAAGCAATCCACCCTGCTCAAACCCAACATATCCAGGAGGAGCACCAATAAGGCGGCTAATAGAGTGTTTTTCCATATACTCACTCATATCCAAACGCTCAAAATGAATACCAAGCTCATTAGCAAGTTCTCGTGAAAGCGCTGTTTTTCCAACACCTGTTGGTCCAATGAACAAAAAACTTCCAATTGGTTTATCTTCTCCATTAAGTCCTGCATATGAGCGTTTAATCGCATTAACAACACTCTTAATTGCCTCATCTTGTCCCACAATTTTAGATTGCAAGCGCTTTTGCAAATTTTGCAACTTACTTGTATCATCTTTACTTACATTATTTAATGGAATTTTGAGCATTTTTGCTACAATGTTTGCTATATCTTTTTTTGTTACGGTTACATCTTTTTTACCCTTTAGCATAAAAGATGCTCCCGCATCATCAATAATATCAATTGCTTTATCAGGCAAAAAGCGATCATGAATATATTTTACACTTAAATCAATCGCTTCTTGCAATGCTGCATCGCTAAATCTTATTTTATGAAAATTTTCATACTTACCTTGTAAACCTTTTAAAATTTTAAATGTATCGCTTATGCTTGGCTCATTAACTTCTACTTTACCAAAACGGCGTGAAAGTGCTTTGTCTTTATCAAAAAAGTTGCGATACTCTTGATGCGTCGTTGCGCCAATACACTTTAATTCACCTCTTGCTAAGGCTGGCTTTAAAAGATTTGATGCATCCATACTTCCGCCATTTGTACTGCCAGCCCCAACTAATGTATGAATCTCATCAATAAATAATATAGAGTTATCTATCTTACCAAGCTCTTCTAAAACGCCCTTTATACGCTTTTCAAAATCGCCGCGAAATTTAGTTCCAGCAAGCAAACTTCCCATATCAAGGGCAAAAATTCGTGCATTTTGCAAAACTTCAGGAACTTCTTTCTTATCAATTTTAATTGCTAAGCCCTCTACAATTGCCGTTTTACCAACACCTGGCTCACCAACTAAAAGCGGATTATTTTTTTTGCGTCGGCACAAAATCTGCATTACTCTATCTATTTCATCTTCTCTTCCAATAACCTCATCAAGTTTGCCTTGCTTTGCAAGGGCAGTTAATTCCACGCAATATTTGCTTAAATGTTCAAACTCCTCTTTTTCTTGGGTATCTTCTTTTGTTTCTTGCGTAGCACCCGCACCATGAGAGATATATTCTAAAATATCCAAGCGGCTAATGCCTTCTTTTTCCAAAAGCGCTTTGGCATAACTATCGTGCTGTTCCATCATAGCTGCAAGCATATCACCAATAGTTGCCTCTTTTTTGCCTGAGCTATTGATATGATGCATCATTTGACTAATGGCTTTTGACAAAGCCAAAGTCTCAATTGGCTCTATCTCTTCTTGCGCTTTTGGCACATACTCACTAATATAGTTTAAAAGCTCTTGTTTTAAGTTGTCCAGATTTGCTCCTAAATCTTTTAAAATTTTACTTCCTTGCTTTGAGCTTGCAATCGATAATAAAATATGCTCTAATGTTAAATACTCATGCTTAAAGCTCTTAGCAAGAATAAGTCCTTGAGAAAATACTCTATTTAAATCTAAACTAATCATTTTTTCACCTTTCAAGCTCCATAGTAGCAAGAAGCGGAAATCCATTGCTTCTTGCATTAATTCTAACCTGATGCACTTTAGTTTGGGCAATCTCTTTTACATATACTCCACATACTCCTTTGCCCTTTGTGTGCACCGTCCACATAATTTCATTTGCTTCTTGCTCACTTTTATGGAATATTTTCATTAAAATTTCAACAACAAAATCCATTGGCGTATAATCATCATTATGCAAAATTACTTTATACATTGGTGGTTTTGTTGTTTCTAATGTTGTTTGATTTTCACTTTTTATTTTTGGCACTTTGTGCACTCCTATTTTTTCTTTTTACCCTAATATACTATATATTATAATTATACCAAATTTATAAAATTTTCGTGCAACTTAAGTAGAATTTATCAAAAATGTTTACTTTTAACCCACTTTAAAAAAGGCTGTAAATGCTTTTTATAAGCGCTACAAATACAAATATAGGAAAAACTTATACAGCTGTAAAAATTATTCATTATTTAGGTAAATTAGGCTACAAAGTTGGTGCATGCAAACTTATAGAAACAGGGGTAAAAGATGAGCCTATTGATGCTAAAAAACTTCTTGTAGCATGCCAACAATATAACCCCTCTTTTAAAAACTTAACGCCCTTTGACATAAGCGCATATACCTTTTCTTTGCCAGCCGCTCCATATTGCGCTGATACAAAAAAAATCATTTCAATTAATAAACTCAAACAAAAAATTTTTGAATTAAAAAAAATAAGTGATATATTAATTATAGAAGGTGCTGGAGGACTCTTTGTTCCTATTTTACAAAACTATTTTTTCATCAACTTTATAAAAGAAATGCACCTTAAAACTCTTTTAATTACTCCAAGTTATCTTGGCTGCATCAACGAAACGCTTCTTAGCATAAAAGCCTTAGAGGATTATAACATAAATTTTCGCTGGTGTGTCAATTTTTACAAAGAAAAAGAGCATTTTTTACAAGCTACGAAACCATTTTATGATAGCTATTTTCACTCTTGGTATACTTTAGAAGAGTTTATACAAAAAGAGTTGCTAAGCTTTTTAATAAGTCATGGCAAAATGCCATAACTTATCTTGGGCAATATTTTTTACTTGCAGGTATGCTTCCAGTTAATTTTAAAAATTCTCCAAATGGATTCATTACACCCATTGCCTCCATCTTAGGTCCTTGAAATTTCAATTTACCAGAAAGCATTGCACCCATTGGACCACAGCCAAAACTGCCTTTTCCCATACAAGTCCAATCTTTATCAGTTGCGTGCATTAAATAATCTACATCAAAGTTTTCTTTTTGTTTTGTTGCTTTACCAGAAGCAACACAAACAGCTTTGCCATTTTTTGGAGCAATTTTTAATTCAATCGCTCTTTGTTTACCACAATTATCACGATACATTCTCACAATTTTATATCCTTTGCCTCCATTATTTTGGGCCCATTTAAATAATTTTTGCGTTAAAACAGGACTTTTATTCCATGCTTTGCAAATTTGATGAGCCCATTTAGCATCCATAAAAGTTGATGAAAATGCAAAAGATGTCCCTAAAATTAATATATAAGCTTTTCTCATATTTTCCCTTTCTTTTTTATTATATTTTATTATAATCTTTGTATATTAATAGTAAAAAAATCTTAGTTTTTCTTTTTATTAAAAAAGCTATTTCTTTTAGTAACACCATTTTTTCAATACCTTTAGTAGATTCAGCAATAGCAATTATATAAATTCATTTGCTCTCCACTTTAAAGCACTTTAAGATAAAATACTATTTTAAAAAAGGGGTTGTATGCACCATTTAAGCTCAATAGATGATTTAAACAATGAAGCTATCTTTCAAATCTTGCAAGATGCCGCATCTTTTAAAAGACGCCTTCCTCCAAAACTTTTGCAAGATAAGCTTTTAATAACACTTTTTTTTGAACCCTCAACAAGAACAAGAAGTTCATTTGAAGTTGCTGCTAAACGCCTTGGAGCAAGTGTAGTTCATTTAGACCCGGCAAAATCTTCAACTAAAAAGGGTGAAACACTCCAAGATACTTTTGCAAATCTTTGTGCAATGGGTCCAGATGGAGTGATTGTGCGCCATAGCGAAGATAACACTGCAAAAATTTTTGCTTCAATGAATTTAGCTCCCGTAATTAATGCTGGAACAGGAAAAAGTGCACATCCAAGCCAAGCCTTACTTGATTTTTTTACCATATATGAGTATTTCAAAGGTGAAGTTGAGGGTAAAAAAATAGCAATTGTTGGAGATATTATAAATTCTCGCGTTGCAAATTCAAATATTAAATTACTTCAAAGAATGGGTTTAGAAGTTATTTTAGTAGCCCCTAAAGAGTTTATGCCAAAAACTCCGTTGCCAAGTTATGAAAATTTAGATGATGTGATTGAAAAAGTTGATATTATTATGAGCCTTAGAGCCCAGCTTGAGCGTCATAAAAAACCAATTTTTCAAGATTATAATGAGTATGCCGCGCACTATTGCATTACAAAAGAAAAACTTAAAAACTCTCACGCAATTATTATGCATCCAGGTCCTGTTATGCGCAATATCGATATTAGTGATGAGGTTTTAGAGCTTCCTCAAACACTTGTTTTAGAGCAAGTAAAAAATGGTGTGTTTATTCGTATGGCAATTTTAAAATATCTCCTTTTAGATTGCAATGGAGCTTAAGTTTTTAGCTAAAGAGGAAGGCTTTGCCAAAATCAATGCACTTGGTAAAGCAAGAAAGCCCTTTTTATTTATTGTTTCATTTGATAAAGAAAAAATCTATGCAAAAGAGCTTGCATCTTTAGATAAAGAAATTGCTTACAGCTTCAATTCTTATCCAAAAGAGCAAGGAAAAAAAAGCTTTTTAATTAAATACCCCCCCTCTTTTCATACATATTGCAATGCATTTAGTAAAGTTATCCAAGAAATAAAAAATGGCAATACTTATTTGCTCAATTTAACCTTTAAAAGCAAAATTACAACTTCTTTAAGCTTAAAAGAAATTTTTACCTATGCAAAAGCACCTTTTAAACTTTTAATTAACGACTCTTTTGTTTGCTTCTCACCAGAAAAATTTATCGAAATTGACAATAATCAAATTAGCACCTATCCTATGAAAGGCACAATAGATGCTTCAATCCCTAATGCAAAAGAGAAAATTTTAAACAATAAAAAAGAGTTGGCAGAACACACAATGATTGTTGATTTAATGCGAAATGACCTTAATATGGTTGGCATTAAAACAAAAGTTGACTCATTCCGCTATATCGACAAAATTAAAGCTGGTAATAAAGAACTTTTGCAAGTTAGCTCCAAAATTAGCGCTACTTTACCTTCTAATTGGCACGAAAATATTGGTACAATTTTAGATACCCTAACTCCAGCTGGCTCAATCAGTGGAACACCCAAAAAAAAGACTATTGAAATAATAAAAGAAGTAGAAAATTATGATAGAGGATTTTACACTGGAATTTTTGGCTTGTTTGATGGAAAAAGCTTAATCTCAGCAGTTATGATTCGTGCTATCTCAAAAGAAAAAAACAGCCTTTTTTATTACAGCGGCGGTGGCATTACACTTGATTCAAATGCAAAAGATGAGTATCAAGAATTAATCGACAAAATCTATATTCCACTATAATACTTAATTTTTATAACAATGAATTAACGAACTTTTTAAACTATACTATTGATTTTTTCTTAGAATTTCGGTAATATACTACCTAATAAATACTACTTTTTTGGAAGTATAGATGAAAAATATCTTAATTGAACAAAACATTCATTGGCGCGGCAAAAGCTATAAAAGTATAAAACGAGAGAAACTACAAAAGCTTATATCTTATTTGCCACTTAAACAAATAATTACAATTACAGGAATCAGACGCTGCGGCAAAAGCACTCTTTTAAAACAAGCAATCAATTATTTAATCAAAAGCGGTGTGAATGCAAAAAATATCCTTTTTATCAACTTGGAGCATCCATACTTTTTGGAATTTAGAGATAATCCAAATTTTTTAAATAAAATTTATGATGAGTATTTAAAACTCATAAATCCACAAGGAAAAGTTTACTGCTTTTTAGATGAAATTCAATATTTTAACAATTGGCAAGTTTACATTAAAAATCGCTATGAAACAACCGATATAAAATTTATAATCACAGGTTCTAACTCTTCTATGCTCTCAAATGAGCTCAATACACTTTTAAGTGGAAGAAGCTTAAATATTCATCTTAGCACCTTTAATTTTAGGGAATTTTTAAATTATAAAGGGATTGAATATAAAGATAAAATCGAAAGAGTTGCAAACCGTATAGCAATTGAAAGAGCAAAAGATGAGTTTTTAAAATGGGGCGGTTTTTATGAAGTTTTTGATGCAAATGATGAGAGTATTAAAAAAGATTTGCTAATAAGCTATGCCAAAAACATTATTTATCAAGATATAATTCCAAGATATGGTATTAGAAATTATCAAATTATAGAGAGACTCTTTTTTTATCTACTTTCTAATGCCACCAATATTATCAATTATACAAACCTTTCTAAAACTTTTGAGGTAAGCGATAAAACTATAAAAGAGTATATAAACTATTTTGAAGATACCTTTATGTTTAAGCGAATAGATAAATTTCACAATAAATTAAAAGAACAAATTAAATCGAGTAAAAAACTTTATGTTTTAGATAACGGCTTTTTGCAAATTGCCACAAAAGGGAGTTTAAATTTAGGCGCAATGTTAGAAAATAGTGTTTTTAATCTACTAAATGAAAATTACAAAGATATAACTTATTGTAAAGATAAATATGAAATAGATTTTTGTTTTGATAATACCTTAGTTCAAGTATCATATGATATAAGCAGCCAAAAAACACTAAAGCGCGAAATAAATGCCTTTAAACATTTTAAAGGCGATAAAAAAGTTTTAATAACTTATGAGAGCGAAGATAAAATAGATGATATAGATATTATCAAGTATGAAGATTTTGCAATAGATATAGGCCATTTTAAAAATTTATGATTCATTTAATACTTAAATAACAATTCCTTCTTTATGTAACTCTTTTAACAAAGTGAAAAAGTTTTTATCTTGGGTTAGAAAGTTGTTTTCTTCTAAATATTTACGAAACATCTTTGCTCCCCATAAATCTTGTAATTTTGCATACACCCCTTAAAAAGTAAAATTTGGATCAAAACCTCCAAAGTTATTACTAAAATTTGGATCAAAATAGCCATGTTGAGCACTAATGTTTCTTAGCTGCATGATATCAGATTTTGGATCAATCCCTTTTGGACAAACCAAAGTGCACTCCCCACAAAGCGTACAATCCCACACTCCATCTTTTTGCACAGCTTCAATAATTGATTTTGCATTTGCTTCTCTTTTATCAACCGCATACCGATAGGCTCTTGTTAGCGCATAAGGACCGGCAAAATTTTGATTTACTTCTAAAACCGGACAGGCACTAAAGCAAGAGCTACACAAGATACAATCACTTTGAATATCATTTTTTGCCTCATCTTGTGCATCCATTGTATACTCACAAAATTCATGCAAATAGCCTTGAGTTTGTGCTATTTTTTGTATACTTGCTTGCTCAACTTTTAAATCTTTTAAATGTTTTTCATATCGAAGCGGTTCAACCTCATCGCCATCTTTTATTCTATGAGCACATGCTAAAGTCTCTTTGCCATTAACTCTAACTGCGCAAGTTCCACACACTTTGCTTTTGCATCCATAATCAAATGCCAAAGTATAATCAATATTGTGTTTTATCTCAAGCAACGCTTCAAGCAAAAGTTTTGCTTTTTCTATTTTATATGCTTTAAATTCATCGCCTCTTTTAATTTTTATCTGCATTTTTTTCCTCTCTTGCTTTTAATAGAATATGGTAGTTAAATTTAGCATCTTCATTTGGATAGTCGCTTCTAAAGTGCGCTCCACGGCTCTCTTTGCGAAGCAAGGCTGCATGAATAACAAGTGGAGCAAGCTGGAGTAAATTTTTAAAACTATAAAAATCAACTACATTTGCATTATTTTTTCGCGATTTATCCATAATTCCCATAAATTCAAATTGATTTTGAAGTTTTTTTACTTCAATAAGTGCTTTTTGCAAAGACGCTTCATCTCTTATAATTCCTACATATTCATAAAAAATCTTCGCAAGCCGCTCTCTTGCACTATAAAAATTGATTCTTATTGGCTTGTTAAAATAGTGATTAAGCTCACTTTGAGCCTTTTTGATATGGCTTTGGTTTGGATTTTGAAACTTTATCTCTTTTGCTTTTTGGGCTGCATTTTTACCAGCAATTTTTCCAAAAGCAATAATTTCAAGCAAAGAATTACCACCAAGGCGATTTGCACCATGCACCTTTGCATTTGCTGCCTCACCCACGACAAAACAATTTTCAAAACCAATTGCTTCCATTTTTTCATTAACAGGAATTCCACCCATACTATAGTGCACAACCGGCTTAATTGGAACAAGTTCACAACTTGCATCAACTCCTTCATATAATCTTGCAAGTTCAAGCTCTTGGGGCATCAATTCAAGCAATTTTTCTTTGCCTAAATGGCGCAAATCTAAAAAAACTTCTCTTCCTTCTTGAAGCTCTTTATAAACTGCTCTTGCAACTTCATCTCGTGGAGCAAGCTCGTTTACAAAACGTTTGCCATCACTATTTACCAAATAGCCACCCTCGCCTCTTGCACTCTCACTAATTAATATAGCACTGCTTTTAAGCGCTGTTGGATGAAATTGAATAAATTCTAAATCACTCACTGCTCCACCATTTTGAAGCACTGCAACAAGCCCATCTCCACTTGCTAAATCAATATTGGTACTCTCATTTAAATAAAGCCCCCCAAAACCGCCTGTAGCTAAAATTGTTGTTTTTGCCCAAAGCTCTTGAATGAGTCCCTCTTTTACATCAAAAAAAATTGCTCCTTTTACCTTGCCCTCTTCCACAATCAAATCAAGCAAAAGCATATCTTCTAAAAAATTAATCCCCTCTTTAATAGCACAATCTAAAAGTGAGTGAAAAATCCTAAGCCCTGTAAAATCTTTGCCATAACAAGCTCTTTTGGCACTTGCTCCTCCAAGTCTTCGCTGTGCAATTGATTTAATTTTCTCTTTTGCTTCTTTTAATCGTGAAAAAACAACTCCACAGCTATCTAAAAACTCAATTGCCCCTTTTGCGCTTTCACAAAGCAACTTCACCATATCGGGGCTTGCTAAGCCATGCGCCGCTTTGAGGGTATCTTCAATATGCTTATTAACCGAATCTGACTCAACATTGCCAAGAGCTGCATTAATCCCACCTTGAGCCATAACCGTATGGTTATTTGAGAGTTTTGATTTACTCACAACAACAACTTTGGCTTTTTCTTTTGCAGCATTTATTGCAGCGCTAAGCCCAGCGCCCCCGCTTCCAATAACTAAAACATCAATCATTCATACTCCTAAGAAAATCTTTAATATTTTGATAAATTCCTTCAATAAGTTTCTTTCTTGCTTCAATACTGGTCCATGCAATATGTGGTGTAATGAAAAGACGCTCTTTATGAGTTATTTGCATCAAAGGGCTATTTTTTGGCAATGGCTCTTTGCTTGTTACATCAAGCCCTGCGTAAATCTCTTTTTCATCTATAATGTTTGCTAAATCTATTTCATTAATAATGCCGCCTCGCCCAAGATTAAGAAGAATGGCTTTCTCTTTTAAGAGTGATAAATTAGAAGCATTTAATAAATTTTTTGTTTTTTCATTTAATGGTGCATGAATTGAAATAATATCACTGCTTAATAAAAGCTCATCAAGTTCTTTATGAGGATAAGAAGCATCTTTATTTTGCCCACTTGTAGAGTAGTAACTCACATTTGCTCCAAAGCTTGTTGCAACACGTGCCACCTCTTTGCCAATAGCTCCAAGCCCAATAATCCCCCAATTTTTATCTTTTATCTCATAAAATGGGTGTGAAACATTGGTAAAAATTTGGCTTTGCTCCCAAGCTCCGCTTTTTACAAACTCATCATAATAGCGCAAATGCTCAAGGAGATAAAAAAGCATTGCAAAGGTGTGTTGCACAACTGAGTTTGTTGAATAACCCGCAACATTTTTTACTTCAATTCCAAACTCTTTGGCTGCATCCAAATCGATATTATTCATCCCAGTTGCTGCCACGCAAATTAGTTTTAAATTTTTAGCACTTTGCATCAACTCTTTATCAATTACTACTTTATTTGTAATAACAATATCAGCACTACTTATGCGCTCTTTTGTTTGATGTGGCAAAGTTGTTTCATAAATTGTAAGTGTGCCAAATTCTTTAATTTTTTCTAATGATACATCACTTCCAAGAGTTTTTGCATCTAAAAATACGATTTCCATCTACTCTCCTATTATCGTTATTACTACTTTTCGTGAACCCCCATAGTTTCTATGCTCACACAAATAAATTCCTTGCCAAGTACCTAAATTAAATCTTCCTTCACTTATTGGAAGTGTAAGAGAACTTCCTAAAATCATATTTTTAATATGCGCTGGCATATCATCAGCTCCTTCAAGTGTATGGGTAAAAAGGCTATTGCCATCAGGAACCAAATGATTAAAAAAATTCTCAGCATCAACTCTTACACTAAAATCAGCATTTTCATTTAAGCTTAACGATGCTGAAGTATGCTTTAAAAAGATATGAGCAATCCCTTTTTTTATAAAAGGAAGTTGACTTTCAATTTCATCTGTAATCAAATGAAAGCCTCTGCTTCTTGGTTTGAGGATTATTTCAAATTGCTCAATTTGCAAAATAGCTCCTTTTTTAATGTGTAATTTCGTAATATAGCTCTCAATATAATATAAATTTTTTAAAAAATTTCAAAAGTTCTCTTTGCTCGTCAACTTTTGACGCAAATTTTTATTATACTTATAAAAAAGTTTTTTCTAAAGGCATATTGGTGGATTATACAACATTTTTTATTACAAGCGATATAAAAGCACCAAAGTTTATGGGTTCAATGGTTAGAGGAGCTTTAGGTCCTGCTTTAAAAGAGGTAGTTTGCATTAATCCTTCTTTTAAGTGTGAAAATTGTTTTGCTAAAAATAATTGCCTCTTTTATGAGTTTTACGAAACAAAAAGCACCTTTCATAATTTTCGCTTGGATTTTTTGCCAAACAGCCCTTATGTAAATTTTGCTCTTTATCTTTTTAATGATGCCGCCAATAAAAGCCCTTATATCTTAAGCGCAATTGAAAAACTCTTTCGCAAAAAAGGGCTTGGCAAAGAAAGAGTTACAACGCAAAATTTTAAAATCTATCATGAAAATCGCCTTATTTATGAAAATAAAGAATTTAAAAAGTTTAGCCCAGTAATTAAAAAATTTGAAAATAGCTCCTTTAGCCCTGTTGTAAAACTAACGTTTCAAACCCAGTTTCGCGCAAAAAAACAAGGAAAACTCTTAACAGCTTTAAAACTTGAGAGTAAAGATATCTTTTTATCTATTTTGCAAAAACAAAAGTTTTACTCTCAAAAAGAAGAAAAAATAGAAACTTTCCCACAAATTGTTAGTAAAAATCTTTTTATGGTAGATGTTGGACGCTATTCCAACCGCCAAAAAACCAAAATGCAAATAGGAGGCATTATGGGAGAAGTTATTTTAAATAATTTAACACCCCAAACCTACCGCTTGCTTCAATATGGACAAATCAGCGGTATTGGTAAACTCAACACCTTTGGACTTGGAAAAATCAAAGTAGAGGATTTAATTTAAAAGGAGACTGTTTATGAATTATTTATACGGGGCAAGTATTCAAGGGATACAGGGGTTTATTTTTGAAACCAATAAACTCAAAGAGATTGCAGGAGCTAGCAATTTAATAGAGTGGTTTGTTTCAGAGCAATTTATTAAAAACTTTTTTAATGGCGAAGAAAAATATAAAATTTTAAGAAATGCAGGCGGGAATATACGGCTTTTATTTGAAGATATTCAAGATTTAGAATTTATGGTTAAATATTTTCCTAAATATATTATGCAAAGAGCTTACGGTATTACAGTTTCCCAAGCTGTTGTTGAGTATAACGCAAATTGCAGCGGTAAAGAATATTTAGACATAGTTGAAGAGTTAGAAAGAAAATTAATTTATGCAAGAAATAAAGCTGCATATCCTTTGGACGCTAGGTTTAATATATTAAAACAGTGTGGAAGGACTGGGAAACCTTTATATGAGATAAAGCATGATACCCAATACGATAAAGGATCATGGCAAAAAATGGCAGATGCCGATGATGCTCACTTTGAAATGCTGCTTAAAAAATTAGAAATTCCTAATAAGTTATATTCAAAATTTGATATAGATATGGAAAGCATATCTAACAAGAAAAATAAAGTGGCTATCATCCATGCCGATGGCAATAAAATGGGGCTTTTGCTACAACAGATGAAAAATTCCCTTTTAGAGCAAAACAAAAACCCAACAGAAATACAAGATGCTTATAAAACCATCTCAAAAGCTATAGAGTCTTCAACTATAGAAGCGGTAAAAATTGCTTATGAGAAAGTTTTTAAAAAATACGAACAAGATAAAAATTTCGAAAATATCCCGTTTCGTCCAATTATTATTGGTGGAGATGATGTTACTTTTGTATGTAACGCAGATGAAGCGATAGAGTTTGCAAATATTTATCTAAAAAAATTTGAAGAGCTTACGAAAAAAAACTTTGAAGAGAATGCCAAAGAGTTTGGTTTAAAAGAGTTTGAAAACGGCTTAACCGCTTGTGCCGGTATTGCTTTTTGTAATGAAAAGTTTCCATTTCATTATGCAGTGGATTTGGCAGAAGCATTATGTTCGGAAGCTAAAAAAATATCAGATAGAAAAGCTTCATGTTTAATGTTCCATAATGTTCAAAGCTCTTATTTTATCGATTATAACAACTATATAAAGAATGAATTAACAACTAAAGAGGGCTACAAATTGCAATTTGCTCCATACTATACCAATAAAGCCCCATCGATAGATGACTTTTTAAATGCCGCAGAAAAATTTGGAAGTGATGATATACCAAGAGGAAAGTTTAGAACTTGGGTAGGAGAGGTGCATAAAAATATAGAATATGCAGAGCTTTTTATGGAAAGAATTGTTGCTGTATTAGATAAAAAACAAAAAGAAAAACTTGACGATGCATTGAGTAGATTGCATGAAAAACTCTCTTTGCAAAACCCTTTTGTAAAACAGGCAACACCGATATATGACATTATTTCGTATCTCTCTATTAGAGGAGCAAAATATGAGTAATAGCAATTACACTTTTGAATTAGAAATAAAATTTTTTACTTATTGGCACTGCAGTTCAGGTAGCAGCGGCGGAAGCCGTCTTGATGCAATGGTTGCAAGAGATAAAAACAATCTGCCATTTATCCCCGGCAAAACACTCAAAGGACATATTCGTGAAATGGCAGAAACATTTGGGAATGAACAGTTTGTAAATGAGTGTTTTGGTTATAATACCCATGAAGGGGAGTTTGGTTATGATAAAACTGTTTTAGATAAACCAAACAGAAATAGAGAAGGCAAATGCTACTTTACAAATGCAACTTTAAAAGAGAAAATAGATGAAGAGTTAAGCCAATATCTTTACCACTCCATTGCCTCAACTGCAATAGAAAAAAATGGTATTGCAAAAACCAGCTCTTTAAGAGAGATAGAAGCAGTTGTACCACTAACTTTAACAGCAAAAATTTTACATATTCCGGAGCAATATAAAGATTTGATGCAAAAGGCTCTTGGGCAGGTTAAAAGAATTGGATTAAACCGCACAAGAGGCTGGGGAAGATGTGAAGTTGAGGTGGTTGAGATAAAGGAGGAGAAAAATGAGTAAAATCTATTTTAAATGCACATTTTTAAGCGATGTAATTTTGCATGCTTCTTCTAATACAGAAGGAAAAATTGAAAGATTAGATTTCATTCCGGGTTCTAACTTTTTAGGCATGGTTGCAAGAGATTATAAAAGTTTTGATAAAGATGCTAAAAAGGTATTTCATGACGGTGCGGTAAGGTTTAATGATGCAACTATAGCAATAAATGGTAATATTACTTACCATGTACCGTTTTCTTGGTATGCCCCTAAAGGTACACCTTTAGAAAAAGCAAATAACGAACTTTATAACGAATACCATTTAACAAAAGAGGAGTATGAAGAGTTTATACAAAAAAATAAACAACCAAAACAGCAAAGAGAGGGCTATTTTACCACAGATGGTAAGTTCACAAAACTCTCTTATATCTATCGTCAAAAGTCTGCTTACGATAGAAAAAAACGCCGCTCTAAAAAATCACAAATGTTTGGTTTTTTTGCGCTACCTAAAGATTTGGAATGGATCTTTAGCGTTGAGCTTGATGATGATAAATATAAAGATAAAATTATAAAATTGTTAACAACTGCAAAATATCTTGGCAAAGCAAGAAATGCAGAGTATGGCAATATTAAAATAGAAAACATTGATAAGCCAAATGATAATTTAACACAAGAGCTAAACCCTATCCAAATAGAGGGCAAATATTATATTTTTCTTTATGCCTTAAGCCGTTTAGCCTTAACAGATGATTTAAATATCAATAGTTATACTCCATCTTTAAACTCTTTGCAAATAACAAATGGCGCAATTAAAATAGATTATGAAAAATCCTACATAAGAACCAGCCGCTATACCCCTTATGTTGATATTAGAGCCAATTTTGATTTTGAAAGACTTGTTATTAATAAAGGAAGTGTAATAGCCATAGAGGTTACAAAAGATTTTGATGTAAAAGCTTATCAAGAAAAGATATCCAAAGGCATAGGATTATATTTAAGCGAAGGGCTTGGGAAGGTAATAGTTAACCCGACATTTGTTACTCAAAAAAATCCATTTGCAAAATTAGAGAAAAAAGAAAATAACAGCAAGATTAAAACAGAGGCAAGTCCGCTTGTTAGCTGGCTGCAAGCTCAAAAAGAGGAAGAAATACAAAACTATGAACTTCTCAAAAGAGTAAAAGTGTTTATTAAAAACCATAAAGAAGATATAAAAAACAAAAAGAGCCAGTGGGGGCAAATTCGTTCTTTATGCAATATCTCTCAAAACGATGATGAGATATTTGAGAAACTTTTTAGTGAAGAGATGGTTCATAACCACCCTAAGGGTTTTTTGCTGCACGGTAAAGCAAAAGAGAAATGGAGCAATGCTCTTATAGAGGCCATTCGTAATGAAAAAGAAAACGGTAACTATTTAAAATTTATAAAGCTTCTCTCTATCTATGCACCAAAAGAGGATGACAAGGAGACTTGACATGGATGAAAAAACATATAATTATCGCTATGTGGCACAAATCACTATAGAGGCTACCACGCCACTTAAAACCGCAAGTGGAAAAAGCGATATATTTATTGATGCACCTGTTTTAAAAGATTGGAATGGATTGCCTATGATTTTAGGAAGCTCCATAGCAGGAGTGTTAAGACATAGTTTCAATAAAGAATTTGCCAAAAAATATTTTGGCTATGAAAAAAATAAAAAAGATGAAGGGTTTGGCTCTAGAATTATAGTAAGCAATGCCCACCTTTGTGATGAAGATGGAAAAATTTATCAAGGACTTGGTTTGCCACAAAGCCGATTTTTAGAAAAATACAACAATTTGCCTATAAGAGAACACACGGCAATTAACAACAAAGGCGTTGCTAAAGATAAAAGCAAATTTGATGAAGAAGTGGTATTTGCTGGAAGCCGTTTTAAATTTGAGCTTGAATTTTTAAGCGATAACGAGCAAGAAAGCTTTGAAGCTTGGCAAAATATTTTAAGCAAATTAAGCGATCCGCTTTTTAGGATAGGCGGCGGAAGTACCAAAGGGTTTGGAGAGTTTAAAGTTGTAGAATGCTTGGAGAGTAGTTATGAAATGGGGGTAAATTACCATGAAAAACCAAGCGATTTAAATATAAAAGCCGGCAAAAAAATAACACTCTCTTCGCAAAACAAGCCTTTAAAATATACCATAGAGCTTGTTCCTGAAAACTTTTTTATTTTTGGTGCAGGATTTGGAGATGATGAGGTGGATGATGTTGCCGTAACCGAAGAGGTTGTAGAGTGGAAAAACGAAAAAGGCGAATTTAGCAGCAAAAAGGTTTTATTTCCGGTATCTTCGCTAAAAGGTGCCTTATCGCATAGAGTTGCGTTTCACTATAACCGATTAACAAAAACTTTTGCCGATGAGGTAGATGATATATCAAAATATATAGGCACAAATAACAAAGCAGTTGCAACAATTTTTGGTGCCGAAAAGGGGCATCAAAATGAAGGTAAGGGAAAAGCGCTATTTTCGGATATGTATCAAAATTATGATGAAAACAAAACAAAAATATTTGACCATGTAAAGATAGACCGCTTTACAGGGGGGTGCTATGGAGGGGGCTTTATTTAATGAAAAGGTTATTGCAAACGATGAAGCATGGAAAATAGAGATTGTATTATCTCAAGATATCGAAGATGAAACGATAGTCAAAGCTTTTGAAGCAACGCTTGATGATTTGGCAAAAGGGTGGCTGCCGCTTGGTGGCAAGGTAAATAGAGGACATGGAGTATTTATAAGTCCAAACGGGTGGAAAAAAGAAGGGGGCAAAAATGACAAATAGCATTAAAACAGATAAGCAATTGCAACAGTTTTATGAGACTTTGCAAGAAGAGTATGAAGGCTATATCCAAATGTCTGATAGCCCGATTGAGCATATTTTTAGAAGTGCTTCTAAACTTCCAAGTTGGAGCGATTTGCACAATGGTATTAACTATATTTTAGAAATGGCACTCTTTGAACCAAAGAGCAAAAAAAGTATATTGGTTCGTCAAACAAATGACAAGTGGGTTGTGATAGAAAAAGTTTTAACAGAAGACGAAATAAACACTACAGATAGTTTCTATACTCTTAAAGATAAACTAAAAGCAAAAATAGCCCAAATTTGGCAAGAAGAAAAAGATGAATTTTGTTTAGGATTAAAAACTTTAAGCCCAAAAACCCTGCTTTTTGCCGGTTTTGAAACAGGAGGTCAAAAATGATAACTGCACCATATAACTTTATTCCGTTAAACAAAAAAGTATTTTATCCGCCATGGACAGAAGACATCAGCCACGACATCCCATTTAGCGACGGTGAGAGCGGAGAGATAGAGATAACTATAGAAGCAAAAAGCCCTATATTTATAAGAGATGGCAAAAACGATGAAGAGTTTTGTCATTTTATTAATAAGAATGGTGCAAAAGAGTTTTATATACCCGGAAGTTCATTTAAAGGGGCAGTTAGAAGTGTTTTGGAGATTATGGGTTTTGCTAAACTAAACTTTTTTGATGATAAAAGATTTAGTGTTAGGGATATGACTGATAGAAAAAATCTTGTTGGACAGGCTAATGGATGTGGTTTTTTAATAAAAAGAGAAAATAGTTATGTTATCGAAGATTGTGGCAAACCTATAACAATTTCTTTTAATGAAATAAAAAAAGCTACCAAAGTTTACACAAAAAACTTTAAAAGTGCATCAGAAAAATATGATGCAATGAATAGCTGTTTAAAACAGATACCAATCAAGTTGGAAAAAAAGATGATGAACATAAGAGGCAATACTATACCAAAACAAATAGCTAAATATGATCTATCATCCGATAAAAAAGGTATACTTGTTTTTACCGGGGATATAAATAAAAAGAAAAATGAATTTATATTTATTTCAAAAAATGATTTTATTCCAGTTTCACAAAGAGTTGTTGAAAACTTTAAAACAGTCTATTTTAATGAAAACTCTGTAGATGGTATGTATTGGCAAAAGAAATTTAAAGAAACCGGTAAAATACCTGTATTTTATAAAAAAATAAACAATCAAATTGTAGCTATAGGGCTGACTCAACTATTTAAATTACCATACAACAAATCAATCGCCCAAGCCATAGAACAAGATATTCAAGATAAAACAGATTTGGCAGAGGCTATTTTTGGATATACAAAAGATAAAAAAGCACTCAAAGGAAGAGTGCAATTTAGTCACTTTAAAGCTACAACAATTAGATTTGAAGCAAGTAATTATGAAAGACTAGAACCAAAAGAAGAGGTTTTAGGTGAGCCAAAGCCAACTTATTATCCAAACTACATAGAGCAAACCGATATAAGTGGAAACAGAGTAAACAAATACAAAACCTTAATGGATGAAGATGCTCATATTAGCGGTAGAAAAAGATACCCATTAAGACAAACCATAACTACAAATCCTGTATCTACAAATGATGATGGAGTAGAAAATGAAAATGTTGCAACAAAATTTAAGCCTTTAGATAGCGGAACTACTTTTAAAGGGAAAATTAGATTTCACAACTTAAAACCGCAAGAGATAGGGGCATTAATTAGTGCATTAACTCTTCATGGAAATAACAATACCCACTATCTAAATCTTGGTATGGCAAAACCTTTGGGTTACGGTAAAGTAAAAATAAATATCAATACTATTATTACACACAAATATAGCGATAACACCATTGAAAATAGAGAAATAGAACATTATCTTAAAGAGTTTGAAAAAACTATGAGACTTTTCGAACCAAATTGGCTACAAAGCAATCCAATAAAAGAGTTATTTGCCACAACTTGTGCAAATACAAACAATGATGGCAAATTGGTATATCAAAAGTTAAAAAATAGTCAAGATAAAAATGATTTTGTAGAGGATAAAAAAGCAAGAAAATATCTAAAAAGATACTCACAGTGGCAAAATCAAGGATGTAGCCAAAATATCCACTCTTTAGTTAGCCAAGATGAAATAGAAGGGTTTAAAAAAGAGATAGATAAAAAATTGGAAGAGATTTTACAAATGGTCATTCAAAAAGGTTTGAAAGAGACAAAATACAATTCTAGAGATTTATGCAAATATATCAATAATGAAGAGTTAGAGGAAGACTTGCTTTTTGCTTATGATAGTGTTTTATATGATTTACCAAACTATTCAGAAAAAATCGAACCTTTATTAAAAAAATATTGTAATAATAAATTGAGCTATATCGAAAAAGAAAAACTTATCAATTTACTTCAAAAGGTATATAAAAACTTATACAAAAGAAAGAGTAATTAAAAAAAGGAATAATATGAAAAAAAAGCAGTTATTACAATTCTTGGCACTATTGGAGGAAGATTTGACCAAAACAAAAAAGAGTTTGTTTTTGTAGAATCAACAAATAAAAGTTTATATCAAAGTAAAATAGATTCTATAGAAAAATATTTAAAAAAGAAAAGTTTGTATGTTAATACTTTCCCTATGCTTATAGATTTATATAATGAAGAATATGAAATTATTCCTATTTATACAAAAGAAGCTCAAACAATACAGAAAAAAGTTTTAGAAAAATTAGAGTGTAAAAAAGAGTATGTTCCTTTACTTGATAAAGGAATAGAAATAGAAGATGAAAATAATTTTAATGATATATTCTCTAAAATTGATGAAGTTATCAATAATAGCAAATATGAAAAACTTATTATTGATGTAACGCATGGTTTTAGACACCTGCCGCTATTGATGCTAATAGATATAATTATGGTAAATTTTAATGATAATGATAAAATAGAAAAAATTTTATTTGCTAAAGAATTGGTAAAACCTATTGAAGAAAATAATTATAGCGGTAAATATGAAATTATTGATTTAAAAGATTATTTAGATTTAGCCAACCTAAATTATGTTTTAACTTCATTTGAAAGAAACTATACTACTGCTAAAATCAAAACGAACAATGAACAATATAATAAATTGTTAAATCTCTTAGAAAATTTTTCTGCACATATTTTAGCAAATTCATTAGATGCCTTAATTTTAGACACAGATAAAGAAAAATCTATAGCTAATCAAATTATCTATGAAATAGATAATATTTTGCACACCAACAATGATGTATTAAAT
>JALVTH010000003.1 GCA_027036015.1 Campylobacteraceae bacterium | reverse complement strand
ATATTTAAGTATGAATAAAAATTGTTATTTTGATAAAATAAGAATGTATGTTTTTTTTAAATAAATTTGTATATAATATAAACAACTTTTTATAAGGGTAGGGTGTGAATAAATTTATTGCAAAATCACAAAGTACAAAAAAGGCTTTGCAAGTTGCTAATATGAGTGCTTCATTGCCTGTTAATATTTTAATTTATGGGCAAGCTGGTGTTGGGAAAAAACTTTTAGCAAAAGAGATTTTACCCAACGCTAAAGCAATCGATGCGCATGAATTTGAAAAAATTTTAAGTCATGATGCTACCTATTTAAGAGGTATGGGAGAGATTATTGTTTATAATTTACACAATGCTTTTAATAAAAGAGCGCTTTTGCAAAAGTTAGAAAAACTTAAAGTAGTTGCTACAATGCTTCCTGAGTGTGGAGATTTTTTAGATTTTTTTGCTGTAAAGATTGAACTTTTACCTTTAGAAAAGCGAAAAGAGGATTTAGAAGAGTTAATTACATACTATTTTAATGAAGCAAAAAAGATTTTTAATAGCAATATTAAAAAAGAGGATATTAGAATTGATTTAAGTGGTAATGCAATAACTCTCAAGCAATCAATCTATAAAGCTGTGATGCAAAGTGCAATAAATAAACAAGATCTTTTTAATTTAGTGCAAGAGTTTTATACAAAAGAGCTTCAAAAGGGTAAAGGGTATAAAGAGCTTTTAGAACTTTTTGAAGTGCCATTGCTTAAAGCTGCAAAAAAGCTTTATAAATCACAACTGCAAATGGCAAAGAGACTAAAAATTAATCGAATTACTTTACGCAAAAAACTCAACCACTATTTTGGAGAGTAAAATGGCAAATCTTTGTGAAGAAGTATTAGAGCACGATTTAAATCCTTTTATGGTTTTTGATGCGAATGGAAAAATTAAGCGCTACAATAGTGAGGCTGAGTTTTTATTAAGTTATGCAAGTGTAGATGAACTTTATGATTTGGCTGTTACAAATGCGAGTAAACATTTTGGTTTTAATCATAAATATACCAATTTACAATTTGGTAAGTTTCGATATTATGCCCTGCTTGTTGGTTATGTAGATGATGAAGAGATTGCTCTAAAACTTTATAAAGTCGTTAGCACTAAAGTGCATACAATTAATGATAAAAAGCTTCAAAAAGCAAATGTGTTTAGCTTAATTGAGCTTTCTAAAAATAGTACCTTAATTGAAAGTAACATCAAAATAGAAGAAATTTATGATGTTTCAATTCCAGAGATGAAACTTGATATTAATAATTTTTTACTCTGTTTAAATGAGTGTTTTTTACAATTTAAAAAAGAAAAAGCTCTAACCATTAGGGTCTATGTAAAAGTTGGTGAGTATGAAGTAATCAATCAAAAAAAATATCCAATTGTAGTGATTGAGTTTGAGGGGGAAAATTTAGTTGCATTTAATGAGCAAATTGAATTAAAAGCTCAAAAAGCCAATATAATTAGCTTTTTTGAAGATAAAAAAATAATTTTAGAATTTGCTGCAATTATGTAATATTACCAGTTGTTACAAAGTGGCAATTCTCCTTCGCTGAGACTAAGGCTATTTTCTTTTTTAGTAGAGATGGCATTTTTGCATTGCTGTTTGAGATTAGTTAGGATGAAATTATTTTCATCAATTTGAGAAATTGCAACTTTTCTTGTATAGTTTGGATAGAAGATATATAAGTTTGTGCAATTGATGCCAATGTTAT
Source organism: Campylobacteraceae bacterium (assembly GCA_027036015.1). Lineage (GTDB taxonomy): Bacteria > Campylobacterota > Campylobacteria > Campylobacterales > Sulfurovaceae > JAADEQ01. The sequence goes on along the minus strand of JALVTH010000003.1, from coordinate 12,343 downwards.
AGCGTTTATCTTCTATTAAGAGATAAAACTTTTGGCAAGAGCCATCTTGACAGGAATGAAATCGTACATTGATATATTTTTGATCGCCTTCATAAAGATAAAATGTTTTGTTTGAATCAAGATTTGTAATGAGTGCTTTTTCTTGAGGTGTTAATTCAGAAAAAGTTGTTTTAATTAACTCTTCTTTTGAAGAATCACAACTATTGATAAAAAATAAAAGAAGCAATAAAGAAAAAAGATAGCGCATTGCAAAACCTTTGACATATTTTTAACATTTTACAACAATTTTTTTTAAATGTCAAAGGTTTAAGTTTAATCTTGTTGCACAGAACAACTATAACGCGCTAAAAAGTAACCAAGCAAAAAGCCAACAAGGCTTGTTAGAACAATGCAAAGTGTTGGAATTTGAGCGAAGATATTATTCATTTTTTTCTCCTAAAATTACAATAAACTCAACTCTTCTATTTTTTGCTTTATTTTCTTTGCTATCATTTGGTGCAATTGGGTTTGCATCTCCATAACCAATGGCAATGAGGCGATTTGCATGAATTCCTAAACGAATAAGCTCATTTTTTACACTTTCAACTCTTTCTTGAGAGAGTTTTAAGTTATGCTCTTTGCTTCCACTACTATCGGTATAGCCTGCAATTTTAATTTTTGCACTTGGATAGCGTTTTAAAATAATAGCAATTTCTTGAATAGTTTCAAGGCTATCGCTTGAGAGTTTTGCGCTGTCACTTTCAAAATGGATTTTTTTCATCTTTAAAAGGGTGCTAATGTCATGTTCAATCTTTTCTTTCACTCTTTTTGTAATGACTTTTGGATGGTCATTTGGATCAAGTGGATTTGTATTTGCATTTTTCTCTTCAATATTAGTATATCCGTCACTATCGCTGTCATTGTTTTGGTTGCTATCATCACTATCTAATTCATCAACAACTCCGTCATTGTCGCTATCAATTTTAGCTGATTCTAAAATATCTAATTTTCCATCATTATCGCTATCTTTTTTGCCTTCAATTCCATCAATTTTACCATCGCCATCTGTATCTTTATTTCTTGGATCGCTGTGTAAGAGAGTTTCTAATTTGTTAGGCAATCCATCTCCATCTATATCGTTATCTTGGCTATCAGGGATTGAGTCTTTATCCATATCTTTTATAATTGGGAAGCTTTTTGGATCGAGCGGATTTGTATGAGCTACTTTTTCTTGAATATTACTATATCCATCACCATCATTATCATTGTGAGGATTATCATTTTCTTTATCTAATTCATCAACAACTCCATCATTATCGCTGTCAATTTTTGCAGATTCTAAAATATCTAAAAATCCATCACCATCACTATCTTTTTGCCCTTCAACTCCATCACTTTTACCATCATTGTCTGTATCACTGCTAAATGGATCGCTATTTAATTTTGCTTCAAGTGCGTTGCTTAAACCATCATGGTCACTATCTTCATTAGCTGAGTTTGTTTTTTGAAATTGGTTTTTTGTTTTGCTTTGATTGAGTTCTTGTTTATGTTGAGGAGGTATTGCGAAAGAAGAGTTGCTATTTTTGTGAAAATAAGCGCAACATATAATTATCAAAAAAAGGAGCCAACTAAGGGCTTTGATGAGAGTTGACATTATAGCTCCTTTTATTTAGCTTCGTTTGCTTTGTGAACTACTGTGGTTAAGCCCAAAAGTTTCCATCCTTGCATACCAGATCTATAGTAATAAATTTTTTCTTTTGGATATCCTTCTTTAATAATTCCTCTAATAAATGCAGGAGACTGCCCACACCAAAGTCCATTACAAAAGGCTGCAATCTCTTTTGCATTGCTAAAATCATAGCTTCCATCAGCTTTTTTCTTCGCTCCTAAAGCCTTAAAAAGAGCATCTTTTATTTTTTGTGATTTTGTTTGAACTATTGTAAAAGGTATGTTAATGGCTCCAGGAATTGTTTCGACTTTATAAAAATCTGGCAATCTTGCATCAACTAAAATACCTTTGTGGGTTGCAACTTTATTTTTGATAAAATCAAGAAGTTCCAATTCTGCTATTGTTTTTACTCCATCAATTGGACGAATTGGTTGAATACAAAAAGGTGGGCAAGGGCGAGAAGTTTTTGCGTAATCATCTGTTAACATATGTCCCGTGTCTTGAATGCGCATAATTTTAACCTTTTGCCCACTATCATTTACAATAACATAAGGAATATTTTTTTGAATTTTTACCAAAATATTGTCACTAAAAGCAACGGTGCTAAGAAGTGCCGCTAAAAGTAGTTTTTTACCCATTTTATCGTCCTTTGTATTCTTCGTCAACTGGAACTCTTAGTTTCATTCCAATATAAATTCTATTTGGGTTTTTAATTAAATCTGGATTTGCTTTGTATATTTTAACATAAGCTGAGGCTCTTCCGTATACTCTTCTTGCAATTGAGCTTAAAGTATCGCCTTGTTTGACGATTACGAAACGAAGCTCTTTTGCGTGGGTTTTTGCTTCTTGTCTTAGGGCATTAATTGTTTCACTATTTTGAGAGCTTTCAGTGCTTTGCAAGATAGAGTCTATCTCTTTTGTTAATTTACTAAATTCGTCGTTGCTATCGTTATTTTGAACGATTACTTTGTTAAAAGTATCTATTTTTTTCTTACTTTTGTGTGCTTGAACATTGGCTTTAACGTTTGTAGTGCTAATTTTTTGCTCTTGCAAAGTATCGACTGCTGCATTTTGTAAGCTTGCAACTAAGTTTTGATCTTCGGCATTTGTGCTTTGAGGAGTGTTTTTGGCTTGAGCATTTGCTTGAGTATTTTGCATTTGCAATTTTTGTGTTTTTGCAAGTTGGGCTGCGACAAGTTTAGCAATTTTTTCAATATCAGCTTGTGTTAGTGTTTTGCCACTTGCTTGGGCTGTTTGTGTAATGATTTGCTTAGTTTGCATTGTTTGTGTATTTTGAGTGTTGTTAGTTACACTTTTTTGCTTACTTTCGTTAAGTAATGCTTCCAGTGCTCCAGTATCAGTATTTTGATTAGCACTTACTTGTTGTTTTTTATTGATTTGCTCTTGCAAAGCTTTTTGCACGGCCATTTTTTCGTTTTGAGTCATTGTTTTTGCAGGAGTACTTTGTTGTACAATTGGAGCTTGCACAGGCGTTTTTGCATTAAAAAACTTTGAACTTAAAAATACAATTACACCAAGTACCACCATAAAAAGCACTACTAGTAAAATTAAGAGCGTATAGATAAATTTTTTATCACTTCCACCACTTTGTTGAATAATAATTGGCTCTTGTGGCGTTGGGGTGATTAAATCTTCGTTTGTTTGTTTCATCTTATCCTCCTTAATAATCAGTTGACTTTTCTATGAGGTAAACCGCTTTATTCATTTCATTTAACAAAATTGGGTTTGCCTTTAATAATAATACCAATTCTTTTTTGCTAAGGCTGTTTTTATTGTAAAATGGCATAATTTTTGCCCATATATTGGAAACTTTAAGTAGTTGAGCTTTAATTTTTGGATTGGTTGCTTTTGGAAGCATATAGAGTTTGCTTCCATTAATAAGCACTTTGAGCGTATCATCAAAAAGTTTGACCGTCTCTTTCATTTTATCGCGAGCTTTTGTATTTTTTAAAACGAGATATTCTAAAAGCTCTTTTGTCATTTTTTGCGTTAACATTCTTTGGCGTCCAGCCATATCAACAAGTGTTATTTTTGCTGCATCAAGATAGTTGAGATTTTTTTGATGTATTGCATCATAAATTTCAACAAGATGGTTGCTCTCTTTTAAAAGTTCCATATTATGAGCTAAAATGTATTTTAGTGCTTGCAAATCTTTTCCATTACTTTTTTGCACTCTCATTGCTGCATCGGCAAAAGGCTTCCAAAGTTTTTTAATTTTATGAATTTGAGCTAAAGCTTGTGGATCTTTTGTTGGGCTAAGAGTTAATTCTTTATCGCCAAATTCAAAGCCATTGAGTGTTTTTTCATAGAGTTTCACAAATTGTTCTAAATGGGTGCAGCTATCTGGAATAAGATGCAATGCACACTCAAGTGCAAGTTTACTGATTCTTTGCGTTAACATTCTTTGGCGTCCAGCTAAATTAATAAGATGTTTTGCACTCTCTTTTTTATGTAAAAAGCTATGAATAATGGCATTAATTTTTAAAATCTGTTTTTGTCTATTGAGTGATTTTGTGTAAAGTTCAACTGCTTTATTCATTTTATCTTTTGTGCTATCAAGTGCTTTTATAGCATTTAAAGTATCTTCATTTTTATTGCTTTTAAGAGCAATTGCTAAATATTTTTTAGCTTTTTGCCAATGCTCTTTTGTAATAGTTAACTGCTTAACGATTCTTGGTAGTTTCGTTCCTACAAGATGCATCTTTTTATCGCCATTAAATAAGCCATTTAAGGTTTTATCAAAGAGTTTAATTGCATTTTGCATATCTTTAAGAGCTTCTTTGGCATTAATGTTAGCTTTTACAAAAAGTAAATCTTTAGCAATCTTTTGAGTAAGCATTCTTTGGCGCCCGGCTAAATTGATATCGTTTGCCATTTTTAATTTGTTTGAGCCTTTATTCCCAAGCTTTGCATACATAAAAACAGCTTTATTCATCTCTTGAAGCAATATTGGATTATTTTTATAGATATAATCAAAAGTTTTATCATCAAGATTTTTCATATTGTAAATCTCTTTTATCTTTGCATAAAATGGTTCCCAAAGCTTTTGTACTTTTTTAAGTTGTGCTTGAATAGCTTGATTTTTGGTAGGAACAAGCCCTAACTCATTATCACCTTGCATTAAGCCTTTGAGAGTTTTATCAAAAAGGGCTGAGCTTTTTTTAAGATTGTTTATAGCATTTTGTAAATCTATCCCTAAGTAGATTTCTAATGCTTCTTTACTCATTTTTTGCGTGAGCATTCTTTGTTTACCAGCTAAATTAATGGTAATGGCAAGCTCTTTGTCACTCATAGCAAACAAAAAAGAGCTAAAAAGAAGAAAAATAACTAATAGCCTTTTCATTATTGATCCTTTTTAAGCACCGTTAAGCCTAAAATTTGCCAATATTGCATTCCACCGCGATAATATTTGATTTTGTCTTTTGGATAGCCAAGTTTTAATAAATGATCAATTGCTCTATTAGCTTGCTGACACCAAGGACCATTATCAAATACAACTAATTTTTGAGCATGAGAAAAATCCCATTTGCCATTCTTTTTTTCGGCTCCTAAAATTGGTAAAATTTGATCTAAATATTCATTTGAAGCATCTGGATTTAGGATTGGAAAAGGAATATTAATAGCTCCTGGAATTGTTCCTTGGTTATACCATTTTGGAAGTCTTGCATCAACCAAAACTCCGGTATTGTTGCTGACTTCATTTTTTAAAAATTGCAATACTTCATACTCTCCATAGGTTTCCACTCCTTTAAAAGGTTCAAAGGGTTGCACGCAAAAAGGAGGGCAAGGGCGTGACGTTTTAACATATGAGTTTGTGAGTTTATGCTTTGTATCTTGAATACGCATAATTCTAACAGGTTGCCCCATTACATCTACATCCATATAAGGGATATTGGGGGTAATTTTAACTTTAATATCATTTTGATTAGCTCCCATTACAAAAAAAGAGGCTACAAGGAGCATAGCAGAAGTTTTAAATAAAAAAGACATTAAATCCTCCTACTTTTTAAAAATATCTTTATAATATTAGTATAATTTTTAAAATAAATCAAATTTTTTTACAAAAAAAATTTAAAAATTTTTCTTTTAATAATCCCATTTTATCATAACTATAAAGTTTTATAGGAAAAATATGGCATTTTGTAAAGTCATATTTTTCTTAATGAAATATAAAAAAATGCTATAAAATGGTATTATTTTTTATAATTTTACTGTTTTTTTGATATTTATGATAAATTTTTTTAAAAAACTATTGCAATAGCTATTCATTTTTGATACAATTTACAAACTTTTTAAAAAGGGGAGAATATGAGAGTTTTTTTAGCAATTTTTCTTCTTTTTATTTTTGCCAATGCTCAAAATGATAAATTCATACCAGCACCTACGGCTACAATTACTCCAAATCAGCCTCAAACTCAGCAAAAAATTTCTATAAAAGAAGCAACACTTAAAGCAATTAATGAAATAAGAGCTCATAATCAAAGCTGTGCCAAAGCAACTACTCCTCTTAAATGGAGTCAAACCCTTTATGAAGCGGCTAAAGAGCATTCAATTGATATGGCAGTAAATAATTTTGTAGGGCACGATGGCTCAGGAAAAAAAGAAGATGTAACGGCTCAAAGATTGCAGCTTAAAAGAGGAAGCCACTTTTATGAAAGAGTTAATCAAGCAAAAGATTCGAAAAAGATTTTAAGTGGAGAGTTGGTTATTGCAGTTAATAATGATACTATGAAAACTCCAAAGTCACTTTTTGATTATTGGATGCTAAAGAGTGAATATTGCAAAGCTTTAATGGATCCTCGATTTAAAAGCGTTGCTCTTTCAAAAGTGGTGAATAAAAATACGCATAAAGCTTATTGGACATTACTTCTTGCAGGAGAGGAGTTAAAATAGCTACTCTCCTTTAATCGCTTTTAGTTCATTTTGAAGTTTTGCTAATTTTTCTTGTGCAATCTTAAGAGCTTCTTTATTTTGTTCTACAATATTTGCTGGAGCATTTTGGATAAACTTTTCATTACTTAGCATTGCTTGAAGTTTATTGATCTCTTTATTGAGTTTTTCTTCTTGTTTTTTATAGCGCTCAATGATTGGTTTTAAATCGATATCATCTGTTTTGATATAGCTTTTTAAATTTGTGCCTACATCAGTAACGGCATTTGTAGGTTTGTTTTTGACAAACTCAACAACTTCAACTTTTGCAAGTTTTTCAATAAATGGTTTAATTAGTTCTTTGTTTGGTTCATTATAAAATTCAATATAAGCTTTTGCAATTTTTTTGTTTGCTAAATCAACAAGTGTTTTTGCTCTTCTAATTGAAACAATTGCTTCAATTGCTAAATCAAAATCTTGATTGAAACTCTCATCAACCTCACTTATTTGAGGATATTTTTGAATCATAATTGAATTTTGGCTATTTAATTCTTGATTGCTTAGTTTTTGATAGAGATATTCGCTAATAAATGGCATAAATGGATGTAAAAGCTTTAGGGCTTCTTTGTAAATTGCGCCAAGTTCATGAATACTATCTTTATTTGCTTTGCTAAGCTCAATGCCCCAATCGCAAAATTCGCCCCACAAAAAGCGATATAGAGTGGTTGCGGCATCATTAAAACGATATTCATCTAAATAGGCTCTTGTTTGTTTGATAGCACTATTGAGTTTGCTTAGCATAAATTTTCCAAGCGGTGTTGTAATTTTTAATTCATTTAAATCTTTAAAACTTTCTTGATGCATTAAAAGATAATTTGTGGCATTATAGAGTTTATTCGTAAAGTTGCGGCTTTGCTCAAGCTTTTCTTGGCTAAGTCTAATATCGCGCCCTTGAACAGCCAAAATTGCCAAAGTAAAGCGTAAAGCATCAGCACTATATTTTTGCACCATCTCAAGAGGATCAATAACGTTTCCTCTTGATTTACTCATTTTTTGACCATGCTCATCTTTAACAAGTGCATGTAAATAAATATGCGGGAATGGAAGTTCACCTGCAAGCTCTCTTCCCATCATTAGCATTCTTGCAACCCAAAAAAATAAAATATCAAATCCAGTAATTAAAAGTGAATTTGGATAAAACTCTTTTAAATCGCTTTCATTCCATTTTATACCTTTGCCCCATTCACCATTACCCCATCCAAGGGTGCTAAATGGCCAAAGTCCAGAGCTAAACCATGTATCAAGGACATCTTCTTCTTGATAGATATTGTGGCTGTGGCATTTTGGACACTCTTTTGGTTTTTCTGCTTCAAATGCCCACTGATGGCCGCAATCTTTACAATTCATAACCGGAATTTGATGCCCCCACCAAAGCTGGCGGCTAATACACCAATCTCGTAAATCTCTCATCCAAGCATTATAGCTATTTATCCAGTGCGATGGGAAAAATTTAACTTTGCCACTATTTACTTCTTGGATTGTTCTTTTGGCAAAATCTTTGCTTACAAACCATTGTTTTGAAATATAAGGCTCTACAACATTGTTACAGCGATAGCAGTGTCCTACTTGATGTTTATGCTCTTCAATTTTTTCGATAAAGCCTTTTTCTTGAAGCTTTTCTACAATTTTTTCTCTTGCTTCAAGGCGCTCTAAGCCCTCAAATTCACCACAAAAGCTATTTAAAATTCCTTTTTCATCAAAAATAGTGATAAATTCCAAGTTATGGCGCTTTCCAACTTCATAGTCGTTTGGATCGTGTGCTGGAGTTACCTTTACCACTCCTGTTCCAAACTCTTTATCTACATGAGAATCGGCAATAATTTCTATTTCTCTTTCAATTAATGGCAAGCGAACCTTTTTGCCAATTAAATCTTTGTAGCGTTCATCTTCAGGATGTACCATAACAGCAGTATCACCAAAATAGGTTTCTGGTCTGGTTGTTGCAACAATAACTTCGCCGCTTCCATCAACTAAAGGATATTTAATGTGATAGAGCTTGCCGTCATGCTCTTTATATTCAACTTCAATGTCACTCAGCGCTCCATCGTGGGTGCACCAGTTAATCATATAGTTGCCTTGAAAAATGTAACCACTATCATACATTATCTTAAAAGCTTTTTTTACAGCATTAGCAAGTCCCTCATCCATTGTAAAGCGCTCTCTGCTCCAGGCTGGACTTACGCCAAGTTTTCGAAGTTGCTTGGTAATTGCATTTTGCGAAGATTCTTTTTGTTCCCAACAAAGCTTTAAAAACTCTTCTCTTCCAATCTCTTCTTTTGTTTTACCTTGAGCTAAAAGTTTTTTTTCAACAACATTTTGTGTTGCAATTCCAGCATGATCAACGCCTGGCTGCCACAGCGTTTTAAAGCCATCCATTCTTTTGTAGCGAACAATGATATCTTGAAGTGTAAAGGTAAGGGCGTGTCCAATGTGTAGATGTCCTGTAACATTGGGTGGAGGCATCATAATACAAAAGTTTTTATCATTTTGGATATTTTTGTTGCCATCAATTTCAAAAAAACCTTGCTCTTCCCAAAATTGATAAAATTTTTCTTCTACTTCACTTGGATTGTAATGATTTTTTTTGCTCACGATGTGCCTTTAGATAAAGAATTTTTTGCAATTATAGCCAAAATTTAATAAATTGCAATTTGAGGTTTCATTTTTTCACACCCGTGAATAAGATGTGAATTAATATTTATGGATATGTTTGAAAAAATCGTGATATTTTATTTTTTTGTTTTTTAAAAATGTTTGCAAATAACCTATAACAGGTGATTTTATTAATGTCCAAAAAATGTAGTTAAATTTTTTGTAGAGTGTGAATAAATTTATTTATATACCTTAAATCGGACTATTTTTATATTAATTTGTTATGATTTTAGATTGAAATAATGTAAATTAAAGAGAGATGATGGAAAAGTTACTCTTTGAAATAGGAAGAGTGTTTAATAGTTTTATCATTAATATTATAAAATCTGAAAAAAATGATCCAATTTATATTTTTATAGATTTTGAAGGTAATTTTTTTAAAGAAGAGATAAAAAAAATTGCTTTAGAAGAGGCTATTATTCATGGTTTGCAAAAATTTGAGACAATGCAAGCACAAGTGATGCAAAGTGCTTTCATTATTCCTGCAGATTTAGTTGAAAATGGCCTAAGAAAAGAGGGGATTGCTGCATTTATTTATGATAGTTTGTATGAGAAAAAATTGATTATAACGCTTAGTTTTGAAAAAAAAGAGAAGTTTGTTATTGATAGCTATCAAGTTGAAGAGGCTATAAATATAAATGAAGAAGAGTTAAAAAAATTAGAAGAGTATTTTTTAAAAGGATTGTTGCAAGAGAATCGATTATTTTGGATAGAACAGGTTAAAATGAAGGTTAAAGCTAAGTAAAATTAAAATTTTAGTACAATTGCTCTAAGTAAAAATTGGAGAATTGGGTGGAGCAAAAAAAGATAGCAATTGCAGGATGTGGATATGTGGGCCTTAGTAATGGATTGCTTTTGGCTCAAAAACATCAAGTTACAGCTTATGATATAGACAAAAATAAAATTGCGCTTTTAAAAGAAGGTATCTCTCCTCTTGAAGATAAAGAGATAAGTGAATTTTTGCAAAAATATATTAACAAAAGTTTTTTTGTTACAACAAGTAAAGAAGAGGCATTTAAAGAAAAAGATTACATTATTATAGCAACTCCAACAGATTATGATCCAAAAACAAACTATTTTAATACAAAGTCAGTTGAAGCTGTTTTGCAAGATATAAATAAAATTAATCCTCAAGCAACCATTGTTATCAAATCTACCATTCCTGTTGGCTATACTAAAAAGATAAAGCAAGAGTTTCCTAATTTAGAAATTATTTTTTCTCCGGAATTTTTGCGTGAAGGAAAAGCACTTTGGGATAATTTATATCCAAGCAGAATCATAGTTGGCGATAAGGGAGAAAGAGCCAAAGAGTTTGCAACTATATTGAAAGAGTGTGCTTTTAAAAAAGATGTGCCTGTGCTTTTTACCAATTCAACTGAAGCAGAAGCAATTAAGCTATTTGCTAATACCTATCTTGCAATGAGAGTTGCTTTTTTTAATGAACTTGATTCTTACGCACTCAAATACAATCTTGATACAAAATCAATTATTGAAGGCATTGGACTTGATCCAAGAATTGGGATGCATTATAATAATCCAAGCTTTGGATATGGTGGCTATTGTTTGCCAAAAGATACGAAGCAACTTTTAGCAAATTATGAAAATGTTCCAAATAACTTGATTGAGGCAATTGTAAAGGCAAATAGTACCAGAAAAGATTTTATTGCTGAATCAATTATTCAAAAGCTTCAAAATGCAAGCCCAAATCCTTATAATATCGAAGCAACTGTAGGAGTTTATCGCTTAACAATGAAAGCTGGGAGTGATAATTTTAGAAGCAGTGCAATTCAAGGTATAATGAAACGCCTTAAAGCAAAAGGTATAAGAGTTATTGTTTATGAACCGGTTTTGAAAGAAGAGAAGTTTTTTAATTCACCAGTTATTAATGATTTAAATGAATTTAAACGCCAAAGTGATGTGATTGTTGCAAATAGATTTGATAGTAATTTAGAGGATGTAAAAGAAAAAGTTTTTAGTAGAGATATTTTTGGGAGGGATTAAGTGAAAATAGAAGAGATTACCCAAAAAATAGTAGAAAAATTAAAGCCTCTTAATCCTTATCAAATCATTTTATTTGGAAGCTATGCTTATGGCAAACCAAATAAGGATAGTGATTTGGATTTATACATTGTAACTAATGATGATTTTATTCCAAAAAGCTTTGAAGAGAGTTTTCGCATAAAACAAAAATATTTAGAAGCTTTGGATGAAATAACTAATCAATTTGCAACGGATATTATTATTCATACAAAAAAAATGAATGAGAAGTTTTTGAAACTTAATAGTTCATTTGCTAAAACAATTTATAAAAAAGGAAAAATTCTTTATGCCAAATAATGAGATGGCGAAAGAGTGGCTAAAAGCTGCAAAAACTGATTTAGAAGTTATAAAAAATATCTTACACGATGAACATTTGACCTCTATGGTAGCGTTCCATTCTCAACAATCAATAGAAAAATCACTAAAGGCCATCTTAGAATATTATAATCAAGATGTTCCTAAAATACATCAAATTAAAAAGTTATTTTATTTAACAAAAGATTATGTAGAATTTGATATTGATAAAGAGTTGGTTTTAAAAATAGACACTTTATACATAGAATCAAGATATCCAGGTAGTTTAGGGCTTTTGCCTTATGGTAAACCAACACTAAAAGATGCAAAAGAGTTTTTTCTTTTTGCAACAAATATCTTTAACACAGTATGCAATCAATTGCAAATTAAATTAAATACAAAGGCAAACTCATGAAAATCTTAATAACCGGCACTGCGGGCTTTATAGGGTATCATTTAGCAAAGAGGCTCATTAAAAGAGGTGATGAAGTAATAGGACTTGATAATATTAATGATTATTATGATGTAAACTTAAAATATGGAAGATTAAAAGAAAGTGGTATCGAAAAAGAAACAATTGAATATAATAAATTAGTAGAGAGTAACAAATATCCAAACTATAAATTTATTAAACTAAACCTTGAAGATAAAGAAAATCTCTTTAAACTCTTTAAAGAAGAAAAATTTGATAAAGTATGCCATTTAGCAGCTCAAGCTGGAGTAAGATACTCTCTTACAAATCCTTATGCTTATATTGAT
>JALVTH010000002.1 GCA_027036015.1 Campylobacteraceae bacterium | reverse complement strand
AAATATAACCATTTTTTATAAAAAGTTAAGATACAATATATTCAGGTAAAAACAGGCAACGGAATAATAGGGCAGGATGTGCAAATGATATACCGCCACCAAGCTGGAGGCATATCATTTCCGTCCTGAAGAGTATTCGCATCCGTGGGATGCTCAATAGTCAAGGTGGCAAAAAGTGGCATTAAGATTTAGAAAAAGTTTTAAAATTGCTCCAGGTATTAGGGTTAATATTGGGAAAAATGGTGTATCGAGTATTGGAATAGGACCAAGAGGTGCATCGATGAGTTTTGGAAAGAAAGGAAAATATGTAAATGTCGGCATTCCTGGAACAGGGCTTTCAATTAGACAAAGAATCGATAGCAATGTAACTGCCAGAGAGCAACAAAGGTTACTGAGAGAGCAAAAAAAACTTGAAAAATTAGAGAGAATGCAACGGGCACTTTCAAAAGTAACATTAAGTTTAAAAGAAAATGGTACTCTTGAAATTATAAATGCATTTGGTGAACCACTATCAAGAAGTGAATTAAAATTAATGTGGGAACAAAAATCTGATTTTATACGGGATTGGCTTGAAAATGAAATGAATGAAATTAACGGCGATGTTGAATTATTAGAAAATATTTATTTAGATACACCTCACCCAAATTCCATAATTGAATATAAAGCAAGAGAATTTAGCGAGCCTAAGCCACAAGAGCCTGCAATACCTCCTAAACCTGAAATAGAGAAAATTAAACCACTTGGTTTTTTAGCAAAATTTTCAAAAAAGAAAAAAGAAGAATATGAACTTAAGCTAAAAAAAGCTCAAGAGCAATATGAAAAAAATCTTAGCATATGGAAGAGTAAAAAAAGTGATCTATTATCCAAATATAATAAAGAATTTTCCGAATGGAAATTAAGAAAAGATGAGTTTGACAATAAAGAAATTTATTATACTGAAAATTATAAAACATTATTGCAAAATGATACTGATTTTATGGAAATAGTGCTTGAAAATGCTTTTAATAGCCTTTCTTGGCCTAGAGAAACGATAGTTTCTTATGAAATAGACAATAATGGCTCATTAGTTTGGATAGATGTAGATTTACCAGAGATAGAAGATTTACCACAAAAAGTGGCAACATTGGCAGCAAATGGAAAAAAATTAAATATAAAAAATAAGCCCAAAAAACAGTTGCAACTAGAGTACGCAAAACATATACACGGTATTGCATTTAGATTAGTTGGAATCACTTTTGCAACTCTTCCAAAGTCTGAACAAATTATAATCTCTGGCTATTCTCAAAGGTTAAGTAAAGCAACCGGCAAGATTAATGATGAATATTTGTTTAGTTTTAAGATAGATAGAGCAAAGTTTGAAGAAATAAATTTTGATTCATTGGATTTAGTTGATCCAATAGAATCATTGGATAGGTTTGAACATATAAAGAAAATGACTGCAACAGGTATATTTAAACCTATTGAGCCATTTTCAAAATAATGTAAATTAATTTTTACCAATGATTATCGACTTTGAATTAATAAATTAATTTGCCATTAAATCAAATTATCTCAGTCCAATATCAAGCCGCATCCCAAGTGCTTGGGCATATTTTATAAGAGTAGCGAGGTTAGGCATATAGCTATTATTCAGACTCTCAAGTCTTGATATGTTTGATTTGGAAGTTCCAATTTTTTTAGCAATCTCATCTTGTGTAACCCCTTTAGAGAGGCGTGCAGCAATTAACTCTTTTTTAATTGTAAAAAGCGGTTTGAGTGCATCATACTCTTTGCTAACCTCTTCGTTTTGCAGTGCTTTTTTCTTAAAATCGGTAAAAGTAGGTCTTTTAGTTGTTTGCATTGTCTATCTCCTTTTTGCGTTTTAGAGCAATTTCTAAATCTTTTTTTGGTGTTTTTTTACTCTTTTTTACAAAAGTATGTAAAATAATAATCTTTTGCCCCTTTTGATAGCAGTAGATACTTCTTCCTATACCTTCTTGAGCTTTGGCTCGTACTTCAAACAAGCCATCATTGAGTGGCTTTGTGTACGGCTCCCCAAGTTGGGCTCCTGCCATCTCTATCAATTCAAAAATATGCAGCATCTTTGCTAAAATTTTTGGAGGCAGGGCAAGAGTTTCAGCCTCTACGCTCTCATCGAAAAACTCTATCGTCCAATTCATATGGTATGTTATCATAATCGATAACTTTTGTCAAGGTTATTTATTTTAATGTGAGCAAGTTTCTGCTCATCTAGCCAATCAGCCCACCACTGCATCATCTTTTTGCGTTGCTCAAGATAGTGTGCACGGTTATATGCTTGAGAGACTCTTGAACCAACTTTGTGGGCTAGTTGCTTTTCTATAACTTCAAAGCCAAATCTGCTTTGTTCATTTGCAATAGTGCTAAACATTGCCCTAAACCCGTGTGGAACAATCGTATTATTGCCGTAACCCATACGCCATAGAGCTTTAGAAAAAGTAACATCACTCATTGGTGAGTTTTTGTGCCGGTTTGAAAAGAATATATACTCTCCTCCGGTAGCATAATGTTTTGCAAATTTTAATATATCTAGCATTTGGCGAGAGAGCGGAACGATATGCTCTTTACCGGTTTTCATTTTCCCTCCTGGAATAACCCATAACTCTTTTTCTAAATCAATTTCGCTCCACTTGGCTAACCTGACATTGCCTGGGCGAATAGCACTGTATGCTAAAAACATAAGCCCAAAGCGAACCATATACCATCCTGTATAATGATCTATATCATAAATTAATTTTCCAATCTCTTTAGGGTTAGTAATAGTAGGATAGTTTCTACCGGTTGGCGTTTGCAACACCATCGAACGCTCTATATCGTTGCAAGGGTTTCTTGTGCATTCTCCGTGTGCTATAGCAAATTTAAACACTTTACTAATTTGAGTAAGCAGCCGTCTAGCAGACTCTATTGCTCCACGCTCTTGAACCGCTTGAACTATTTTTACAATTTGTTTGGAGTTAATCTCTTCAATAGACAAATCACCAACAACAGGTACAACATCTCGCCTAAATAGACTCTCTACACCTTGCCAATATTTTTCGTTTCTGTAGCTCCTATAATGTTCTAAATATTCGTTAACCATATCTTTAAAGCTTATAAATGGTTCATCCTCTTTTTTAGATTTTTGTTTCTCTAATCGCGGATCAATTCCAATAGAGAACATCTCTTTTAATTCATCTCGATGTTTTCTTGCAGCTTTTAAAC
>JALVTH010000001.1 GCA_027036015.1 Campylobacteraceae bacterium | reverse complement strand
TTAAAATGAGTTGCGAAGTTTTTTTTTTTTTTTCTTTGATGGCACTTAAGAAATCAAGAAACTCTTCTTTTTTATGATTTGGATAGTGGGCATCGGCAATAAAAATTGCCCCTTCTTTCAATCTATGGAACATAGGCAATTACAGGAAGCCCTAATGTTTCATCTAAATCCATCATTATGTTTGCTGCAGCCAAAGCTTGCGAAGCAGCACCTCGTAATAAATTATCAATTGCACTTGAAATAAATAAAGCATTTCCTCTTTTTGTAGCAAAAATGTCACAAAAATGGGTCCCACTTACATCTTTTACATTGACTGGATTATTTCTTATTCTAATAAATTTTTCATTTTTATAGTGCTCTTGTAAAATTAAGATTGGGTCAATCTCTTCTTTTAAAAGAGCATGAATGCTTACAAGTTCACCTCTTGTAATTGGAATTAAATGAGGTACAAAATTAACATGAACATTTTTGTTATAAATTTTTTGAACTTTTTCTTCAATTTCAGGAGTATGGCGATGAATGAGTGGATTATAGGCAAAAATATTTTCATTAATTGTTACAAAAGAGTTTGTAGAGGTAAGTTTTTTTCCAGCACCACTTACTCCACTTTTAGCATCGACAAAAATTGGAAAATTTGTATCAATATATGGAATGAATGGTAAAAGTGCTAAAAGTGTTGCTGTTGGATAACATCCAGGCGATGCTGTAATTTTAGCATTTTTAATATCTTTTCTAAAGTATTCAATCAATCCATAAGCAGCATTTTTTAAATTTTCTTTATCGATATGCTTACAATAAGCCTTTTCATAATTTTCAAGCTCAAGACGATAATCTGCAGATAAATCAACAACTTTTATATCTCGTTTTACTAACTCTTTGGCAATTTCCATTGCACTTTTATGTGGTAAAGCCAAAAAAGCAAGTTCACATTTGCTTGCTATTGCATCAAAATCAACTTTATCTACTGCACATTCAAAGATCTTTTTAAGGGCTGGATGTAACGTTTCAATGGTTGTATTTCCTTCACTTGTTGCCAAATAGGCAATTTTAAACACTGGGTGATTTAAAAGCAGTTTTACAAGCTCTAAACCTGTATATCCACTTGCACCAATTATTGCTACGTTAATTTTTTTCATTATTCACACTCAATTGGAACAAATTTTATCTCTTCAATATCAAAGCGTTTTAATCCGCTTGGAAGTTTAATTTCAACTTCATCACCCTCTTCTTTTCCAAGCAATGCCTTTGCAAGTGGAGATTCAATAGAAATAAGCCCTTTTGATGGATTAGACTCTTGTGTTCCAACGATTGTATATGTAATTTCTTCATCTGTTTCTTGGTCAATTAAGACAACAGTTGAACCAAAACTAACGCGCTCATGCGGTAATTTTGAAGGATCAATTACTTGTGCTCTTGCTAAAATATCGGTTAATTCATTTATTCTTGCTTCCATTAAACCTTGGCGCTCTTTAGCAGCATGATATTCGGCATTTTCTTTTAAGTCACCAAGCTCTCTTGCTTCATCAATAATCTTTGCAATTCTTGGGCGCTCAATTGTTTTTAACTCCTCAAGCTCTTTTGAGAGCTTTTTATAAGTACACTCTAACATAGGAACTTTTTGCATTCTTTTCCTTTTTAAAAATTTTTTTGTGTATTATATCAAAAAAGTTTTCAAAAGGTGTTTGTGTGAAGCAAAAAACAATTTTAATTACAAACGATGATGGTTTTGAATCAGCTGGTCTAAAGGCTTTAAAAGAGGCTTTAAGCCCTTTGGCAAATGTAATTGTAGTAGCTCCTACAATTGAAAAATCAGCTTGTGGTCACTCTTTGACTCTTACGCGCCCTCTTCGATTTATTGAGCTTGAAGAAAATTTTTATAAACTTGATGATGGAACGCCAAGTGATTGTATTTTTTTGGCATTAAAAAAGATGTTTGAAGAAAAAAAGCCAGATTTAGTAGTAAGTGGCATTAACATTGGTGCTAATTTAGGAGAAGATATTACCTATTCAGGAACTGCAGCAGCTGCAATGGAAGCAGTTTTACAAGGAGTGCCAGCAATTGCTTTTTCGCAAGTTTGTAAAAAAAATTGTCAAAATATCGATTTTGAAGTGGCAAAAATGGTTGCAAAAGAGATAGTTGAACAAATTTTTATAAAAGGCTATCCTTTAGAGGAGCGAAAATTTTTAAATATCAATATTCCTCCAATTAGCTTAGAAGAATTTAAAGGCATTAAAGTAACCTATGCAGGCAAAAGAGCATATGGACTTGATACTCAAAAACATTTAAATCCAAGAGGAGTTGAGTATTACTGGATCGGCTTACCACTTGAGAGATGGCACAAATATCAAAATGATAAACATGATATTAGTGATTTTGAAGCAATAGAAAATGGCTATGTCTCAATTACACCAATTCATCTTGATATGACACATTATGAAAGTATAACTTTGCTAAAGCAATGGCTATGAGACACGATAGATGTAAAATGCTTTTTGGCAAAGATTTTGAGAAATTACAAAAAGCAAAAGTGCTTATTTTGGGTGTGGGAGGCGTTGGAAGCTTTGCGCTTGATTGTTTATATAGAAGTGGTGTAGAAAATATAACAATAGTAGATTATGATACCTATGAAGAGAGTAATTACAATAGACAAATTGGAAGTATTGGAAATATTGGTAAAAGCAAAGTGCAAACATTGCAAAAACTTTATCCAAAAATTGAGATAATTGAGCAAAAAATGGATAGAGAGTGGGTGAAAAATTTTGACTTTAGCCCATATGACATCGTTATTGATGCGTGTGATTCAGCTTCTGTTAAAATTGAGCTTGCTAAAAAATGCTATAAAAAACTTATTATGGCTCTTGGGAGTGCAAAAAGAGTTGATTTTAGGAAAATTGAAATTGCTAATTCTATTTTTAAAACACAAGGTGATGCATTTGCAAGAAAAATTCGATATGAGCTAAAAAAAGCAAAATTTAATAAAAACTTTTTAGTCGTTTTTAGTAGTGAAGAAGCAAAATGTAAAGAGAAAGGCTCTTTTGTAGGAGTAACAGGTGCATTTGGTTTAGCAATTTGTTCTCTTGCTGTGCAAAAACTCCTCAACATGAAGATATAAGTAAAATAAGGTATAATTATAGCTATTTAAGCACCTTTGAAAGGGTTTTTTAATGGATAATTTGTTTGAAAATAACGTTGAAGAGGTAAACATTGAAGAGAGTATCAAAGGAAGCTACCTTGATTATTCAATGAGTGTAATCGTTGGTCGTGCGCTTCCAGATGCTAGAGATGGGCTAAAGCCGGTTCATAGACGCATTCTTTATGCAATGCATGAACTCAATCTTACAAGTCGCTCAGCTTATAAAAAGAGTGCAAGAATTGTTGGAGATGTTATAGGGAAATATCATCCTCATGGTGATAGTGCCGTTTATGATGCACTTGTTAGAATGGCGCAAGATTTTTCTATGAGAGAACCCCTTATTGATGGGCAAGGGAACTTTGGCTCAATTGATGGCGATAATGCTGCTGCAATGCGTTATACAGAAGCTAGAATGACTAAAATTGCAGAAGAGCTTTTGCGTGATATTGACAAAGATACTGTCGATTTTATTCCAAACTATGATGATAGTTTGAAAGAGCCAGAAGTTTTGCCAAGTAGAGTCCCAAATTTACTTTTAAATGGTTCATCTGGTATTGCTGTTGGTATGGCAACCAATATTCCACCCCACTCTCTTGATGAACTTATTGATGGGCTTTTGGCTTATTTGGAAAATCCAAAAATTACTATTGAAGAACTTATGCAACATATCAAAGGACCAGATTTTCCAACAGGTGGTATTATTTTTGGAAAAAAAGGAATTATTGATGCATATGCTACAGGGCGAGGACGTATTAAGGTAAGAGCCAAAACTCATATTGAGCAATTTAAAAATAAAGAGGCAATTATTGTTGATGAATTGCCTTTTCAAGTAAATAAAGCGCGCCTAATAGAAAATATTGCCCAACTTGTTCGTGATAAACAAATTGATGGAATTAGTGAAATTAGAGATGAATCAGATAGAGAGGGAATTAGAGTTGTAATTGAACTTAAAAAAGATGCAATGAGTGAAATTATTTTAAATAACCTTTTTAAATCGACTCAAATGCAAATTACTTTTGGCATTATTATGTTAGCAATTGTAAATAAAGAGCCAAAAATTATGAATTTGTCTGAGCTTCTTGAGGTCTTTTTGCGCCATAGAAGAACCGTTGTTATTCGAAGAACAATTTTCGAACTTGAAAAAGCGCGTGCAAGAGCTCATATTTTAGAAGGGCTTAAAATTGCAGTTGATAATATTGACGAAGTAATTAAAATCATTCGATCAAGCAAAGATGATAGCCAAGCAAGAGAAAGATTAATAGAGCGCTTTAGTTTAACCGAAGTGCAAGCTAGAGCCATTTTAGAGATGCGCCTACGTCGATTAACTGGACTTGAGATTGAAAAAATTGAGAGTGAATTAAAAGAGCTTTTAGCTTTAATTGAAGAGCTACAATCAGTTTTAAAAAGTGAAGCAAAAATTAACGAAATTATTAAAAAAGAGCTTTTAGAATTAAAAGATAATTTTTCTTCCCCAAGAAAAACAGCTATAGAAGAAGATTATGACGAAATAAATATTGAAGATTTAATTCCAAACGAACCAATGGTAGTAACGATTACACATAGAGGCTATATTAAACGCGTTCCTCTCAAGCAATATGAACGCCAAAAAAGAGGTGGCAAAGGAAAAATTGCAGTTACTACTTATGAAGATGATTTTATTGAGATGTTTTTTACCTCAAATACACACGATACTTTAATGTTTGTGAGTGATAGAGGGCAACTTTATTGGTTAAAGGTGTATAAAATTCCAGAAGGAAGCCGCTCTGCAAAAGGAAAAGCCGTCGTTAACCTCATTAATTTACAGGCAAATGAAAAAATTAAAGCAATCATCCCAACAACAGATTTTAGTAAAGAAAAATCTTTAGTTTTCTTTACAAAAAATGGAATCGTTAAACGAACTAATCTAAAAGAATATTCAAACATAAGAAGCACAGGTGTTAGAGCCATTAATTTAGATGAAGATGACGAAATTGTAAATGCTGAAATTATTAACCCTCAAACTAAATGGCTCTTTATAGTAACCAAAAAAGGGCAATGTATACGTTTTAAGGTTGATGAAGTAAGAGAAATTGGAAGAGTAAGTAGAGGTGTAAGAGGCATTGCTTTTAAAATTGATGGCGATGAGGTTTGCTCAGGCGTAACAATTAATGATGAAAATGAGGAGCTTTTAATTGTAAGTGAAAAAGGACTTGGAAAAAGAACTACGGCAAGTGAATATAGAGAGCAAGGGCGTGCTGGAAAAGGTGTTATTGCTATGAAGCTTACAACTAAAACTGGTGATGTTGTTGGAGCTGTTATTGTAGAAGAAGATAAAGATTTAATGTGCTTAACAAGTGCTGGTAAGATGATTCGAACCGATATGCATCAAATTAGAAAAGCTGGGCGTAACACAAGTGGTGTTAAAATTGTAAGCTTAGAAGGCAAAGATAGAGTTGTAAGTATTGCCAAATGTCCAAAAGATAAAGATGAAGAGAAGGAGAATAACGAAGATGAGTAGATTATTTAATATTGCAGTAGTTGGTGCAAGTGGAGCCGTTGGAGAAGAGATTTTTCGTATTTTAGATGAGCAAAATTTTCCAGTTGGTGATATTTTACCACTTGCAAGTGCAAGAAGCGCTGGAGGCAAAATTGAATTTCGCGGTAAAGAATATATGATAGAAGAGCTAACTGAAAGCTCTTTTGAAGGAAGAGATATTGATATTGCCTTTTTTAGTGCTGGAGGAAGTGTTTCAGCCAAATTTGTTCCTTACGCTGTAGAAGCTGGTGCTGTTGTAATTGATAATACAAGCCATTTTAGAATGGATCCAAAAGTACCTTTAGTTGTTCCAGAAGTAAACCCTCAAGATATTGCTGCTTGGAAAGAGACCGGAATTATTGCCAATCCAAATTGCTCTACCATTCAAATGGTTTTAGCTCTTAAGCCTCTTTATAATTTATATGGAGAAATTAAAAGAGTTGATGTTGCAACTTATCAAGCAACTAGTGGTGCAGGAAAAAGTGGAATGGAAGAGCTTGTAAGACAGATGCAAGATTTCTTTGCTTTTAGGCTTGATGAAAGTGAACACAAAGCTTTTATGCATCAAATTGCGCTCAATGTTATCCCTCAAATTGATAAACCTATGCCAAATGGTTATACTAAAGAAGAGATGAAAATGACAAATGAAACCAAAAAAATTATGGGTGCAAATATTGCTGTTAGTGCAACATGTGTTAGAGTTCCAGTTTTAAGAAGCCATAGCGAAGCTATAACGGTTACTTTTAATGATGATGTTGTTGTAGATGTTGATCAAGTTAGAGCAGCTTTAGATAACTTTCCAGATGTAGAAGTTATGGATGATTTAGAACATGGAATCTACCCGATGCCAATAACTGCAACTGATACTGATATAACATATGTTGGAAGAATTAGAAAAGATATCTTTGCTGATAATATTTTACATATGTGGGTTGTGGCGGATCAATTGCGAGTTGGTGCTGCAACAAATGCAGTAAGAATTGCTCAAAAATGGATTGAGTTAGAGGATTATTAATGAAACTCATAGAACATTTTTTCGAAAATATTTTATGGAATAGCCGTCTTTTTATCATTTTAGCCGTAATTTTTGGGATGATTGGAGCAATTGCACTTTTTATTATTGCAAGTTTTGATTTATGGGATATGGCAAAAATGGTTTTTAATGTTTATATCAATCATGTTCATCCCAAAAACTTTCATGAACAAGTAGTTAGTATGATAATTGGTGCAGTTGATTTATATTTAATTGCAGTTGTTATGCTTATTTTTAGCTTTGGGCTTTATGAACTTTTTATTTCAGAACTTGATCCAGCAAAAACAGCAAGTGGTTTGAGAATTTTAGAAATAACATCTTTAGATGAATTAAAAGATAAGTTGGCAAAAGTTATTGTGATGGTTTTGATTGTAAGCTTTTTTAAGCGTGTATTGCATATGGAGTTTCATGGAGCATTAGAGATGCTCTATTTTGCAATAAGTATTTTTATGCTTGCGTTTGCTCTTTATTTCTTACATAAAGGGCACGAAAATGAAAATAAAGGTCATTAAATGGGAAAAATATTCATAGATGCTTGTTTTGGAAAAGAAACCCCCTATACTCCTGTTTGGATGATGCGCCAAGCTGGAAGATATTTAAAAGAGTATCAAGAAGTTAGAAAAAAAGCTGGAGATTTTCTTTCGCTTTGTCATAGCCCTACTCTTGCAGCTGAAGTAACTTTGCAACCAGTTGAGATTTTAGATGTAGATGCTGCAATTTTATTTAGTGATATTTTAGTTATTCCAAATGAAATGGGAATGAAACTACGCTTTGCTTCTGGTGAAGGTCCTATTTTTGATGAACCAATTAAGTCTCAAGAAGATATTGCTAATTTATTAGATCCTCAAGAGAGTGCTAAAAAATTAAGCTATGTCTATGAGACAATCAAACTTGTAAAAAAGAAATTGCCTAAGGAAAAAGCTTTAATAGGTTTTAGTGGGGCTCCTTGGACATTAGCTACTTATATGATTGAAGGAAAAGGAACGAAAACTTATACAAAAGTAAAAAAACTTATCTATACAAACCCTCAAATGATGCATTCACTTTTACAAAAAGTAACTCAAGCTGTAAAATTTTATTTAGAAGAGCAAATCAAAGCTGGCGTAGATGCTGTGCAAATTTTTGATAGTTGGGCAAATGCTTTGGAAAAACCAAAATATTTAGAATTTAGCTGGAACTATATTAAAGAGATAACAAGCTATTTAAAAGCAAAATATCCTCATATTGCTGTAATTGTTTTTCCAAAAGGTATTGGGGCTTATTTAGATGATATTGATGGAGAATTTGATGTTTTTGGGGTTGATTGGTCTACTCCAATGGCTTTAGCCAAAGAAAAATTAGGAAATAGATATGTCTTACAAGGCAACTTGGAGCCATGCCGTCTCTACTCTAAAGAAGCTACAAAAGAGTGTGTAACTTCGCTTGCAAACATAATGAAAGATGGAGGGCATATTTTTAACTTGGGGCATGGGATATTACCTGATATTCCTGTTGAAAATGCCAAATATTTTGTTAATTTATGTAAAGAGGTAAGTAAAACAAATTAAGGAAAATTCTTGGTAATTTTAGGTATAGGTAATATTTTGCAAAAAGATGATGGAATCGGAGTTTATGCTGCCACTTTTTTAGAAAAAAATTATAACTTTTCTAAGCCTGTTAATATAATAAATGGCGGGGTTGAGGGAATCAATTTATACTCTATCTTTGAGCAAAATAGTCATATTTTGATACTAGATTCAATAGAGCTAAATGATGAACCAGGCTCTATTTATTTAATTCCATCATATGAACTTAGCGGACACGGTTTAAACAGCGGCGGAGCGCATGAAATTGGTGTAATTGAGTGTCTTGATATGCTTGAACTGCAAGGCAAAGATATTCCAACTGCTACAATTTTAGGAATTATCCCGCACCATATAACCTTTGAAATAAACTTAAGCAACACCCTAAAAGAGAAATTCAACGCCTACATAAAAACTGCTCTAAACTATCTAAATAAAAATGGTATAACCACTACCCCAAAAGAGCAACAAATCTCTTTAGAAGAAATTATTGCAGAAGTTAAAAGGGTTTAGCCATTACAAAAAGCTTAAAGCTAAAGCCAAAAGCTTGAGTTTACCGTAATTCTCGCGAAAGCGGGAATCCAGAGATATTGGTTAACTGGTTGAGTGGTTATTGGTATATTGGAAAAGATTGCAATACCCCTCACTAATATACCAGTAACTAATACACCAATACACATTTAATAGTATTAAAAAATACTATTCCTCCAATAATAAAACCATTGCGAAGCAATGTTTCCAAAACTATTCACTATTAACTTTTAACTATTCACTCATTCGTGCGGCACGGTCGCACCTACAATTCTTAACTCTTACTTCTTAATTCTTAACTCCCAATCAAATCCTCGTCTCCCATCCATCATAACTTGCACCATACTCTTCGCAAAGCTCTATTAAATGCAAGGCAACCTCATCAATGTCGGTATAAAAGGGTTTATCATCTCTAAATATAATAACTCCATCAATTCCATCTTCACTTTTAATATTTTCTAATTTCTCAAAACCTTCATCTTGGAGTTTTTGCATTAGAGTTTGCTTTTGCTCTTTGTTTGAATTGGTAAAAAATATTTTATGCTCAATTATTCTTGGCGCTTCAAGAGGAATTCCTTTTGCTTTTAGGGCATCGCACACTTTATGATTTTGAATAATTTGCCACTCTTTGGCATTTGGAAAGAGTAGATTTTTATAGTAATTCCACTCGCCATCTTCCCTAAAGCCTGTTGTAATTTCATAACTTTTGTGTTCATTTAAAGCAAAATCTAAAAAATCTTGCCAATTATAAGTAAATTGCAAATAATAAAGAAAAGTAACATACCCATTACTAATTATGCGCCCTACATACTTTCCAATTCTAAATTTTATTAAAGCAGCTTCTAATTTATCTTCTAAATAAAAAATTTCAGGCTCTTCATTGCTACTTAAAAGCCCATTTGCTTTTGGATCTTTTAGTTTAACTTTTATAAAAGCAATTGTTGGATAGATATATTTAATATTATCCAACTCCATCGAAATACCAGCATTAAATAAAATAGAAGCAGGTTTTCCTTCTAAATTTTTCATATAAATTTCCCAATACTCTTGCACAAAAACTCCTTCGTCGTTTAAATTAAGAATTAAAAGTTAAGAGTTAAAAATTGTTTTTTGAATTCTTAACTATGGCAACTAATAGTGATATTAGTTCGTTTATTTCACTGTTAATGTCTTGATGCATTTTTTCATTTTGTAATTTGTATCATACAACAAATCAAGCCAGTAACTTGTTTCATTTGCCTCTTTTAAAGCGATACTCATTTTGTTTATAAAATCGGCTCTTGATTGTGCAAACTTTGCTTCTCTAACAAGCGCTCCAATAGCCGTCCCGCTTCGCAAAAGCTGCTTTGATAAAATATACTCCTCATGCTCCCCAGCCAAATACTTATAAAGCTTAACAATCCGAATAGCAAAACTATAACTTTTATCATAAATAACATTACCACTCATCAAAACCCCACCATAATTCTTAATTCTTAACTCATCTCAAGGCTCATTAAATACATATCCTCCCCATCAAGCACTTTAACTCTTAAACTCTCGCAATATGGGCAATAATACCTAATTTCATCCATTTCAAAAATTTTGCCACAATCTTTGCACTCTAACTTTAATTTTTGCTCATTTATAATAAGCTGGGCATTTTCGCACATTGTTCCCTCTTTAAAGGTATCAAAAGCCACTTTTAACAAATGAATCTCAATTCCACTCATAACCCCAATTTTACAAACTACTTTATTTATCTCTTTTGCTCCATTTTCCTTGGCAATCTCTTCACACTGATTTATTAGAGCTTGAACTACGCTATATTCATGCATTTTTATCCTTTAATCTTTTTGGTGTCTCAAGCGGGCAGACCTTATAAACAAAATCATGTCGTAACTTATGAAAAGAGCTATCCTCATCCCAAAACTCTGGATGCATAACTTTTAGTTCATTTTCTTTGCACTGCTCTATAAAACTTTCATTTTCAATTAAAAAATCCTCTTTTTCCCACAAAAAATCTTGATATCTATCTTCATCTTCTATAAGCTTTTTGCAAAAATGCTTTAAGCTTTGCATATAATCACCCTCAATAACCTCATCAACCAAACCAATCTCTTTAGCTTTTTTTACACTTAGGGGCAAACACTCATTTAAAAGTTTATTAGCCATATCCTCCCCTACTCTTTTTGGCAATGTAAAGGTGTGGTATTCACTCCCGCTAAGTCCCAAAGTTTTATAGTGCGGATTTAGTACCACATCGCCGCTACCTACAACAAAATCACAAGCTGTAGCCAAAAATACTCCACCAGCTCCCGCATTCCTATGCAAACTTGCAACAGTAATTACATCCTCAGCAAAAATAATTGAGCGCACCAAATCATTTATTGCATTAATATTACTCCAGCCATCCTCGCCGTTTTTCTTGCTATCTTCAAGGATATTCAGGTTAATTCCATTGCTAAAAAATCCTCTCCGCCCATTAAAACCACAACTTTAACCTGCTCTTTGATATACTCAAAAGCATATTTTAGCTTCATACACTGCTCTGCCCTAAAAGCACCGTTATGAAAGTTAAAATAGAGGTAGGCAATCTCATCTTCTATATCGCAGCTAATTTCATAAAATGTATTATTACTCATATCAAAAATCAAAGGAAGCCTATGCTCTTTAACCCCTTTTAAACGGCTCTTTAATACATAAGTTGCAGGCAGTTTAAATTTTCCCACTTCCATTAAATGGCTAATCCAAACCGCCCCATCAACCGTTCCAAGACAAATTGCCCCGTCTCTTTTAGCCAAAATCTCTTTTGGCTTGCCTCTTAACTTATCCTCTTTATGCGCTCCAAAAAGATAGCACTTAACCCCTAAAATTTCATCCAAAACACCCGGGTGGCTATCGCTCATATAGATTTTTTTAATAATCTCATTGGTAGTATCGCTCTCCCAATTAATGGCTCTATCTTTTTGGGTTAAATATTAATGCATCGGGGTATTTGACTGTTTAATTGGTGTAAAATTTTTATCTTCAATTCTTTCAAGCAGTAAATCTAAAGCTTTAGAAGCACTCTTAAACACCTCTTTTCGATAAATACTCGCCTTATAGCTATTTCGTATTTTAAAACGAATTTCTGCATAAACATCCCCGCCATCAAACTCTTCGTTTGCCCTCAAAACCGTAACACCCCACTCTTTCACACCCTTTCTAATAGCATTATCAAGCGCATACGCCCCCTTATCGCCAATAATTCCAGGATGCACAATAAAGGTAGGATACTTAGTAAAAATTTTCTTTGGTACAAACTTTTTCAAAAATGGACATACCACAATATCAGGGCTAAAAGCTTCTACTTCACTAATCATTTGCTCATCATTAATAGCATAAACCACATCAACCTTATGCCCCAAATCTTTAAACTTGGTATATGCCATTTGCGAAAGTGAGTTAAATGTGGTAACAAGCAGGGTTATTTTCATAACTCTTTATCTTCCTTTGCTTTTTCCCTTTCTTTCTCATATAATTTAAGTGCTAATTTTATAACCTCTTCTTCACTTATTCCCATTTCTTTTGATAACTTTTCTAAAGTTTTTACCGTCTCTTCATCTAAATCAATACTCATTTCTACTGCCATCAATATTCCTTTGCAACCATGTTTGCCATAAAAAGGGGTAAAAATTCTACTTCTACTTCTTTTATCTCTTTTTTGCCGATTTGATTTAAATTAAGCAAATACCCCTTTGGCGGTTTATAATTTTCTAAAAAATAGTGAAACGATTTGCCGATTTTTAAATCGCTTAAATTTGATTTTACCTCTATTGGAATAGCATCATTTAAAATAAAATCCACCTCTGTGCCATTTTTAGAAAAAAGTTTAAGAGATGTTAAAATAATAGCTTCTTTTTTTAACTCTTTTTTTGTCAAAAAAAAACTTTATTTTGGGAGTTTATGAAGGAATTTTAACAAAAAAAGTTTAAACTATTTTATATATTTTAACAAAAAAGATGATTTGAAGTTTAGTATTATATGATTATTGGTTGCGGGGGGAGGATTTGAACCTCCGACCTTCGGGTTATGAGCCCGACGAGCTACCTGGCTGCTCTACCCCGCGTCAACAGAAAAGATATTTGAGAACTAAAAGTGGATGGGGTGGAGGGACTCGAACCCCCGAATGGCAGGACCAAAACCTGCTGCCTTACCACTTGGCGACACCCCAATGCAAGAGGTAATCGTCGATTGATTACGGGCAGAATTATAGTGCAAAGCGAACTTGTTGTCAAGGGTTTTTGGCTATAATTTTTCAAATTTTTTTTTACAGGAAATGAATGATGCCGATAAAACGGGTACAACAGGCGATCGAAGATATCAAAAGAGGAAAGATGGTCGTCATGATCGACGACGAGGATCGGGAGAACGAGGGGGATCTGGTCTACGCCGCGACGTTTTCAACGCCCGATCATGTCAATTTCATGGCGACGGAGGCCAAAGGTCTCATCTGTGTCGCCATCTCCAAAGAGATCGCCGATCGCCTCGACCTGCAGCCGATGGTGCAGCACAATGACAGCCAGCATGAAACCGCCTTTACCGTTTCGGTGGATGCGAAGGAGGCGACGACCGGGATTTCGGCCTTTGAGCGTGATATGACGATCAAACTGCTGGCCAGTCCCATCAGTACGTCGGCCGATTTCGTGCGGCCCGGCCATATTTTTCCTCTGATCGCGAAAGAGGGTGGTGTGCTGGAGCGGACCGGTCACACCGAAGGGTCCGTGGATTTGTGCCGCCTGGCCGGTGTGGCGCCGGCGGCGGTGATTTGTGAAATCATGCGCGAAGACGGACAAATGGCACGGCGGGACGATCTGGAGATTTTCGCCCAAAAGCACGGCCTGCACATCGTTTACATCTCCGACCTCGTAGAGTATCGGCTGCGCAACGAGCGGCTGGTGAAACAAAAAAGCGAAGAGGAGATCGAGTTTTTCGATACCAAGGTCGAAAAGCGGACGTTCGTCGACCATCGCGGTAACGAACATATCGCCGTCGTCTTCTATAAAATTCACGAAACCGAAAATGTGAAATTCCATAATATAGGGGTGGACGTCGATCTGCTGCTGGATTCGAAAAAGTATGGTCAGTTGATGCGGGCGGTGGAGTATCTGAAGCGAAACGGCGGCGTACTGGTCTTCATTCGGGGTGAAGATGCGGTGATGAGTGACCGGATGAAGGAGTATGGCATCGGGGCGCAGATTTTGGCCGAACTGGGCATCAAAAACATTCGCCTGCTTGTCTCTTCGAAAGGGAAGGAGTTTGTCGGTTTGGGCGGTTTCGGACTCGATATCGTCGAAGAGATCGAAGTGTGAGTGTATGAAGCGCTGGTTGATCGTCTCGTTGTTGGCCGTTTCAGGACATCTATGTTTGGCGGCCGGGGAACAGAACGTCACAGTTTCGGAAGTTTTGCAAAAAGGAGAGAAACTAGACGACGTCACCCGCAACGATCTGATCAAAGCGCGAATTGAAAAACTCGAAAACGAGGCGAAAGCGGTCAATCAGAAAGAGCAGCTCAAATTAAAGAAAAAGGCTCGGAAGATCGACACCATCGTCGTGCGCGGCGGTACTGTCCTTCAGGGAAAAATCACCGAACTGACCGATAAATATGTGGAGTTTTCACTGGTTTACGGCAGCGGCAGCATACGCATCGATTATAAAAACATCGAACAGATCACCACCGAACACGAATATCATATTTTCTATAACGGCAAGGAGACGACGGGACGCATCATCGGGATCAAAGACCACGCCTTTTTGATCG